>JARKQP010000407.1 GCA_029974875.1 Mobilitalea sp. | reverse complement strand
TGCCGGAGCTGCTACAGTGCTTTTTTATGGAGCATATGGCAGATACCCAAATGAAAAACCTGTCAAAGGGCAGCCTGCAAAAGGTTGCCGTCATCCAGGCCTTATTATCCAGGCCGGATATACTGTTATTGGATGAACCCTTGTCCGGTCAGGATATACAGTCACAGAGGAGATTTATCCAGCTGGTAAACGAATTAAACAGGCAGGGGGTTACTGTTATCATGTCCTGCCATGAGATGTTTCTGGTGAATCAGATTTCCGATATGGCCTATGAAATAAAAAATCAGAAGCTGGAGCCTTTTGCCATTAATAGGACTTCAGATGATAACTGCGATATCCTATACTTTGAGAAGCCTGCGAAGGAAATAGGCCTCCGCCCCGATATCATAGGGAGGGTACAAAAGCTGGATGATATCCAGGAGGGTATAAGAATGGTTGTACTCAGGGAGGAAAGCAGTAATATTATTATGCAAATGCTGCAGGATGGTTTTAATCTAAGAGCCATGAAAGGGATCGACGAATGATAGAATTAATCAAATACCAGGGTAGAAAATATTTTAAGTCAAATAAAGTAATCATGCCGCTGTTGTTTTGGCTGCTTTTTTTGAGGATTAGTTATTCTGAAACGAATCTTTCTTATGTTCCCAGTATAGTAATGTCAATGGGCGTTTTATTCTTTGTTATGACCTGGATTGGCTATGGTTACCAGGAGATGGAGGAGCCTGTTTCGGAGCAGCTTTTGGTTTTAAAGCTGCAAAGTGCTGATTTTTATAATATAAGCAAGATTGTCTTCCTGCTACTGGTCAGTTTGGCTTTTAGCGCGGTCGGAACGGCCTTTCCGCTGATACAAAATTTATTGAACCATTTTAGGATTTTCAATAGGGCAATTACGGTTTTTGATATAATAAACGGTACGGTATTACACCTTATCGTTGCAGCTGTCGGGGTGGTACTGGGTTCTTTGTTCCATCCAAGGATCATCAAGGATAAGAAAATGTCCGTACTAATGGTTGTAACAGCTGCCCTATTAGGTTATACAAAGGGAGCCATTCTGTTAAAATATCCGGTGCTGCGGTTCCTGTTATGGATGTTCCCTCCCGTCTATGATATCTTAGCCGGCTTTAACGGATTGGAGTACTTTCGTATACAGAATATGCTGCTTCCGATTTTATACGGATGTGTTTATAGCCTGATTGTTATAATGATACAGCTATCATGCTTGAAAAAAGTCAAGTTTTAGCTACAAAGCATAAGCTATTAAAGGGTTTTCAATAACCCGGCAGAGAGTTTACAATAATCCGGTTAGGATTTTACAAAATCTTCTTGACATATGTTCCTTATGCTATATAATATCGTTGGATAATTTACGTAGGAAACAGAAAAGTATCAAGAAAAGAACATCACCTCATTTATTGTCGGGATACTACTTTGCCGGAAGGCAGGGCGGGCATTGGGCAGGGGGATTAAAGGAGAATATTTATGCATCGTTTTTATGTAACTCCAGCACAGATTGACGGGAGTACCATTGTGATCAAAGGTACTGATGTTAACCATATAAAAAACGTCCTCCGCATGAAGCCAGGTGATGAAATTGTAATTTGCAATGGACAGGGAAAAGATTGTTATTGTATAATTAATAAAGTATCAGAGAGTGAAATCACTGCAGAAATCAGGTCAGAGAAGGACACAGGAACGGAGCTGAAGGCACGTATCACCCTGTTCCAAGGCCTGCCTAAGAAGGATAAGATGGAGTTGATTATCCAAAAGGCAGTGGAGCTTGGAGTATACGATATTGTACCGGTTATGACGAAACGGACAGTCGTAAAGCTGGAGGATAAGAAAAAGGAAGAAAAGAAGCTGGAACGCTGGCAGGCAATTGCGGAAGAAGCGGCAAAGCAATCAGGCCGTGGTATCATTCCTGTCGTCAGACCGGTGCAGAGCTTCAAGGAAGCGGTAAATAATGCGAAAATGCTGGGGCAAGGGATTATTCCTTACGAGAATGCCACTGGAATGCAAAACACGAGACAGCTTCTGGAGGGTTTGAAGGAATATGACAGGATCGGGGTCTTTATCGGGCCGGAAGGCGGCTTTGAGGAGGCGGAGGTCGGGCTTGCCATGTCCGCAGGGATTCATCCGGTCACCTTAGGCAGGAGGATTCTTAGGACAGAAACAGCGGGTCTTGCCGTATTATCTATGATAGTATTAATGCTTGAGGAATGATACTTGAGGAATCATGCCTGAGGAATCATGCTTGAAGAATCATGTTTAAAGAATATTGCTTAGAGAATATTGCTCAAGGAATCATATAGATTCATCATAGAAATCCGTGCAGGGATTAATTATTTCCATGGATGGGTAAAGTATGCCGCCGCAGGCATAATGGCATTTGGCCATACTTATTTATGGATTTGGTAGGAGGTTACCTTTATGGAAATACAACTTTGGAGAGAAATATTGGATCCATATGCCTTAGCCGTTAATGAATTAATTATTAAATTCAACCATATCATGGATGAATATAGGCATGTCGGTGCATATTCACCAATTGAGCAGGTTACCGGCAGGGTCAAAACCATATCCAGTATTTTGGAAAAGGCACAGAAGAAAGGGATGGAATTAGCTAAATTTGAAGAGGAGCTGGATGATATTGCGGGAATCCGGATTATCTGCCAGTTTGTGGAAGACATTTATAAGGTGGCTGACATTATCAGAAGACGTTCCGATATGCGTGTTGTAAATGAGAAGGATTATATCGAGAATATAAAAAAGAGTGGCTATCGGTCCTATCATATGATCGTTTCCTATGATGTTGAGACCTTAAAAGGAAAGAAGGAGCTGCAGGTTGAAATTCAGATCCGTACCCTTGCCATGAATTTCTGGGCTACGATTGAACATTCCCTGCAATATAAATATAAATCAAACATGCCGGAGCATATCAGAAAGCGTTTATCCTCTGCAGCGAAGGCCATTTTAATCCTGGATCAGGAGATGTCCGAGGTAAGGGATGAGATCATGGATGCCCAAAATTCCTTTACGGTTAAGGCAAACATAGTTGCGGACATCCTGACGAATATACAGAACCTGTATAAGGTTGCAAACAAGCAGGAGGTTATGAAGATACAGGATGATTTCTTCCGTATTTACCAGAATGGGAACCAGGCGGAGCTGGCTGAGTTCAGCCATCAATTAGATCTGATTTCTGCACG
>JARKQP010000769.1 GCA_029974875.1 Mobilitalea sp. | reverse complement strand
TAATATGGTGATGGGAGAATCCCTAATGATCAAAATCTCAGCAGAGCTAATCCAGAGTGAAGAGGAAACCTGGGTTCATCTGACCCACATCGATTCCGGGGACGGCTTCCCTGAAGATATGATCAGGAACATGAACCATCTGATCAGCCAGGATATCAAGGTCAAGCATAAAGGCAAGCATCTTGGAATCGTTAACATCGCGAAAAGGTTGAAGCTGGTGTACGGCGATACCTCCCGGCTGCAGATTTCAAATGAGCCCGGCGCCGGGGCCAGGATCGATATTGACATCCCCTATATCCCCTATTCCTTCTCTGATAATGAATAAGGAAGCATAAAGCAGCTTCCCCGGAAGCATAACAGGCAGTTTCCCCGGGAAAGAGTCCCGCGCCGGAAAAGGCTGGTTTTATTATAAGTACGGATTTTATTTAACGGATAATACAGGAGGTAGTAGTCTATGAATATCCTCATTGTGGATGACGAATATTATATTGTCCAGGGAATCTTACACAGCATCGATTGGACGGAGCTAGGGATCGGGAATGTCTACACTGCTTACAGCATGAAGCAGGCCCAGGAAATCTTCGGACAGCAGGAGGTGGATATCCTGTTGACAGATATCGAGATGCCAAAGGGCAGCGGCCTTGACCTGATTTCATGGGTGAATGATCATTCCTATCATCCGGTGAAGCTGCTGCTTACGGGCCACCAGGATTTTAGCTATGCCCAGAAGGCCATCCTGTTGCAATGCCTGCAATACATTGTCAAGCCCGTACAGACAAATGCCCTGGAGGCTGCGCTTATGCAGGCCGTTTCTAAGGCAAGGGAATTACAGGACTTAAACCGGGCTAAGAATATTACGGCCTCCTGGGACTCTGATAAGCCCTTGCGTCTGGAAGCCTTTTGGAACGGTATCTTTAACCGGATGATCCTATCGGAGGAGGACAACATCATCCTTGCTATGCATCGCTTTGGCGTTCCTCTTAGCTGGGCAAAGGAGGATTTCTATTTCCTGCTTTTTTATATCCAGCCGAAGAAGGTGTCAAAGGAAGACCGGGATCAGATACCCCCTGATACCATTAGCTCCATGATACTGAGCCAGTTTGACAGCAGCTTTGACAATGCATTCTTCAAAGCCTCCCCCGACGAGATCATCCTGCCGATCCAGGCCAGCTTTTTTAATGAGTACCAGGCTGCCTTCCATTTTTGTGAGATGCTTTGCTCCAAGCTGTCAGAAAGCCTGCCCGATTACCGTTTCTCCATCTATCTGTCGGATAAGATTTCAATCCTCCATGCGGCAGACTGCTATCAGCTGCTGAAGAACTTTAAATCAAGTACCTTTGCAACAGAAAGCATCGTCATACCGGCCCATGCATTAGAGATAGACAAAACCCATGAATTCTCGGATTCCCTGCTAAAGGATCTCCCTTTATCGAAATGGTCCGAGTATTTACTGCAGTATAAGTCCCCCCAGATCCTGAAGGATGTCAAGGCCATTTTTAAAACGGACTCCTCCTATTATCCTGTCCGGATGCTGATCGCCCTGTATTACGGGGTCTTACAGACCATATTTTCCGTCCTGGAATCAAAGGAAATCTCCATGAACGAGTTATTCCCTAAGCTGGCCCGGCATACGGATTTTGTAAGGGC
>JARKQP010000393.1 GCA_029974875.1 Mobilitalea sp. | reverse complement strand
ATACCACTCAAATTACCGGAAGGAAGAGCTGCTGCTTAAATTAGAGGACTGGTTTGAGGGGCTTTTCCACCAGGCAGAAATAAGTACAAAGGCAGGGAAAACAACTCTTTTGATCAGCAAAAAGGGCAAGGTTACTATCCGTAATAAAAAGGGAAATTCCTCCCAAAGTGAGAAAGATTCCTCCCTCAAGGGAGAAAATCCTTCCCAAAAGGGAGAAAACCCGTCCCCAAAGGAGGAAAATCCTCCCCCAAGAGAGGATTGGCTATTACATAACAAGAAGAAAAATTATATTTTGCAGGAAGGTACTCCATTGCCGTTTCTGGTCGACCTTGGAGTTATGACGAAGGAGGGGCAGATTGTTAAGGCAAAGACAGATAAATTCAGGCAGATCAACCGCTTTTTAGAATATATAGAGGATATTCTTCCCTATCTTGAAAAAGGAAGGGAATTGACAATATTAGATTTTGGCTGCGGAAAATCCTATCTGACCTTTGCTATGTACTATTACCTAAAGCTCCTGAAGGGATATCAGATCAATATAATCGGGTTGGATCTTAAGGCAGATGTAATCGCCCACTGCAATCTCTTAAGTAAAAAATATGGCTATGATAAGCTGCATTTTTTGGAAGGGGATATCGCTTCCTATACAGGCAGCAGCTCCATCGATATGGTGGTAACCCTGCATGCCTGTGATACGGCTACGGATCATGCACTTTATAAGGCGGTAACCTGGGATGCGAAGGTCATTCTTTCCGTGCCCTGCTGTCAGCATGAGCTGAATAAGCAGATCAAAAGCGATATATTAAAGCCGGTTCTTAAGCATGGGATTATTAAGGAACGTATGGCAGCCCTAATTACCGATGCCTTACGGGCTGAAATCCTTGAAAAGCAAGGCTACCGGGTACAGCTGTTAGAATTTATTGACATAGAGCATACACCAAAGAATATATTAATACGGGCAGTAAAGGTTGGGAAAGCAGGAAAGGGAGCAGAGGCGCACCAAAGCAGGAGAGAGCTGGAGGCTTGCATGGAATTCCTTGGGGTCTCTCCCTGCCTTAACGGACTGCTGCAGGATGGGGACAATAGTAACCGTATTGGGAAAATATAGGTTATCAGAAGCCTGGAGGTTAACGTGCTAAAACAATTATACCGGATAATTATTTTAATCATAGTTTTTGTGGCATCTCTTTATTATTTTGGCAGGAATATTAAAGAGGTAGTATTTAATATTGATAATACTACGGAAATGGAGGCAGTATCCTTTCCGTTAATTACAATAAAATCAGGGAATAATACGATTAATCTCCTGCATGGCTACAGCAGTAACCTGGACGCCAATAAGGTCAGGGAGACTGTGATTCCCATCGGCCAGGAGAAGGCCTTTGAGGTATTGATTAATGAAGAGAATTATGATATAAAGAAACTGAATTATGAGGTACGTGAGTTTGTGGGTAATTCCTTGATTGAATCAGATTCCATCAGCGTGTTTGAGGAAGCAGGGGAGCAAAAAACCGCTAAGATCAAGCTTCAGTCACAGCTGGAGGCGGGAAAGGAATATGCGGTTAAGCTGACGCTGATTACGAGCAAAAGCGAAAAGATGTATTACTACCAGAGGGTTAAGCTGTATGATAATGCCCGTTTGAAGGAAAAGCTGGATTTCGTTCTTCATTTCCACGATTCCATTATGGATAAGGCAAAGGCGGACGAGATAACAAGATACCTGGAGCCTTCAGGGGATGCGGACAATTCCTCCCTCGCCTATGTCAATATAAATTCCAGCCTGGAGTTGATTACCTGGGGCAAGCTTAAGCCTACCATACTCACGGAGATTATTCCCAGGGTCGTAGAAATATATGAGGATACGGCTTCGGTTACACTGGACTATTTTCTCCAGGCCGAGGTAGCCGGACAGCTGGAAAGCTACCGGGTGACGGAGTTTTACCGGGTGCGCTATGCCCCTGACCGCATGTACCTTTTAAATTATGAGAGACATATGGAATCCATCTTTGATATTGGGCTCGCAAGCGTATCCCAAAATGAGCTAAAGCTGGGGATTACGGCAGATACGTCGTTGCCTTATTTAGCGGGAGGGGATAAGACGAAGCTGGCCTTTATCAGGAACAGGGAGCTATGGTTCTATGATCTGGCAGGAAATGAGATAACCAAGGTGTTTTCCTTCCGCCAGGAGAAGCCGGATTATACCCGGGATTTATATGACCAGCATGATATCCGGATCCTTAACATGGACGCGGAGGGAAATATTGATTTTATGGTATATGGCTATATGAACCGGGGGCAGTATGAAGGAAAGGTGGCCATCATTTTATACCGGTTTGTCAGGGCGGAAAGCAGGATTGAGGAACAGGTGTATATACCGGTGGATGAGTCCTACCAATTACTGAAGGAGAACCTGGGAAGCTTATCCTACCTGAATTCAAAGGAGGTATTTTATTTTCAGGCCTATCATTCAATCTATTCCTTTAATCTGATTACAAAAGAGCTGGAGCAGGTAGCTGCAAATGTGGGGCAGGACCAGGTGATAGTTCTGGAGGATATTAATTATGTGGTATGGCAGGAAACGGCGGATGTCTCTAAGTCAAAGCAGCTTAATATCATGGATTTGGAGACGGGCAGAATTGATGCCATCACGGCAAAGACCGGATATAATATCCGGTTAATGGGAATGATAGATTCCAATATCATCTATGGTTATGTGAAGGAGGGTGACATTTCCTCCATGATTGACGGCAGCCTTTTAGTGCCCTTAAGTACCCTTGAAATTGCAGATGTTGATAAAAAAGTCCGAAAAAGCTATAATAAAGAAGGCTATTATGTAAGCGGTATCGAAGTCAAGGATAATATCATTGAGCTCCGGAGGGTAAAGAGACAGGGGGAAGGCGGAGGGGAATATTTCATCCCCGCAACCCCGGATTATATTATGAACCAGGAAAAGGAAGAGCCGGCGCTTATTAATAGCAAGTCCAGGGTGACTGACCAGGCTTTGACGGAATATTATATGACCCTGCCAAATGGCTTTGTCATGGATAAGCTGCCCAGGGTGCTTGCTACGGTAAATACGGTAATATCCGAGGATCCGACCGTAAGACCCGCACACACGGAGCAGACAAGGCTTCGCTATTACGCTTATATAGAAGGCAGCATCAAGGGTGCATATGAAAATGCATCAGAGGCAATAGCAGCAGCAAAGGACGGCATTGGAGTAGTTTTAAATAGCAGCAACCAGATTGTTTGGGAGCGGGGGATAAGGCAGCAGAAGAATACGATTTCACGCTTTGAGACAATGTCCTACCAGGCAACACCCGGTGCTACGGTGGAAAATTGCCTGCAACAAATCCTGGCTTACCAGGGAGTTACCGTTGCCAGGAATCAACTGGAGGTTAAAAACAGCTCTGCTTATGAGATGCTGAAGAAATATTCAAAGTATGCGCCGGTAAGGCTGACAGGAATAACCCTTGATGATGCCCTGTACTATGTATCGAAAGGACGCCCTGTACTGGCAATGACCGGCCGGGAGGATGCGGTGCTGATCTACGGTTACGATACCTTCAATATTCTGGTGGTGAATCCTGCCACAGGAAAGAGGGTCAAAATGGGGATCCAGGACAGCACACAGATGTTTGAAGCTGCGGGTAATATCTTTTTATCCTATCTGGAGCAATAATAATTTTATAGGAGCCAAAAATAAATTTAATAATACAAGGAGACAAAACAATGGATGAGAGAATAAAAGTATTGGCAAAAACACTGGTTAATTATTCGATGGAGGTTGAAAAGGGGGATAAGGTTTATGTACATTACATTGGGCCTGCCACCCAGGACTTAGCAAGGCAGATCGTAAAAGAGGTTTATAAAGCTGGAGGGGTTCCATTTGTCCACTATACGGATCAGGTTTTATTAAGGGAGCAGCTGCTTAATTGTACGGAGGAGCAGATGTCCCTGGCAGCAAAAATAGATGCGGCAGAGATGGATCAGATGGACTGCTACGTTGCAATCCGTGGAACGGATAATGTATCTGAGCTGGCAGACGTTCCTTCAGATAAAATGAGGTTATATGAAACCTATTACCAGACACCGGTACACCATGACATCCGTGTGAAGAAGACAAGATGGGTAGTGCTGCGTTATCCCAATGCGGCAATGGCCCAGCTTTCCAATACAAGTACGGAGGCCTTTGAAGACTTTTATTTCAATGTATGCAACCTGGATTATGCGAAGATGGGTAAATCCATGCAGAACCTTGTGGACTATATGAACCGTACGGATAAGGTAAGGATTGTCGGACCTGGAACTGATTTAAGCTTTTCTATTAAAAATATTCCGGCAGTTCCCTGCGCAGGTGACCGCAATATTCCGGATGGAGAGGTATATACGGCACCGGTCAGGGATTCCATCAACGGTACCCTGTCCTATAATACACCGGCAGTATTCCAGGGCTTTACCTATGAGAATATCAAATTCCGTTTTGAAAACGGAAAGATTGTAGAAGCGACAGCAAATGACACGGCAAGGATTAACAGTGTTATGAATACGGATGAGGGTGCACGTTATATTGGTGAGTTTGCAATTGGCGTAAACCCCTATATCCTAAAGCCAATGAAGGATACCTTGTTTGATGAGAAAATAATGGGTTCCTTCCATTTTACGCCTGGCAATTGCTATGAGGAAGCCCCGAACGGAAACCATTCTGCAATCCACTGGGATTTGGTGTGTATCCAGACACCTGAATTCGGCGGAGGAGAGATCTATTTTGATGATGTGTTAATCCGTAAGGACGGACGCTTTGTTGTGCCTGAGCTGGAATGCTTAAATCCTGAGAACCTGATATAATCCCTTGGGAAAGCTTCAAAAATCAGATGAGAATCCTCAAAAATCAGAGGAAAATCCTCAAAAGTCAGAGGAAAATCCTCAAAAGTCAGAGGATTAGGAGGAAGGAATGAAATTATTATCTGCAGCGATACCCTGCTATAATTCAGCAGCTTACATGGACCACGCCATAGAAACTCTTCTATCCGGTGGCGAAGAGATGGAGATCATCATTGTAAATGATGGTTCCACGGATGATACACAGAAGATCGCGGAGGAATACCAGGCAAAGTATCCTACGATCATTAAGGCAATACAGCAGGAAAACGGGGGGCATGGCGAAGCAGTGAATACGGGGCTCGCCAATGCTACAGGCTTGTATTTTAAAGTAGTGGACAGTGACGATTGGGTGAATGAAAATGCACTGAAGCAGGTTATGGACACCCTAAAGGAGTTAATTGCCGAAGGAAAAAGCCCGGATCTGTTCCTTTCGAATTACGTGTATGAAAAAGTAGATGCAAAGAGAAAAAAGGTAATCAACTATAACTGGGCCTTACCTAAGAACCAGGTATTTGGCTGGGATGATATTATGCATTTCAGGCAGAGCCAGAATATACTGATGCATTCCACAATCTACCGCACAAAACTGCTGCAGAGCTGTGGATTACGGCTGCCAAAGCATACCTTCTATGTGGATAACATTTTTGTATATCAACCGCTTCCCTTTGTAAAGACATTATATTATCTGGATGTAAACCTGTATCGCTATTATATCGGAAGAGCGGACCAGTCAGTAAATGAACAGGTGATGATCAAGCGGATTGACCAGCAGCTTAAGGTGAATAAAATATTGATTGAATGCCATGACGTATTCCAGATCAAGAGCAAAAAGCTTCAGAATTATATGGTTAAATATGTCGCTATGATTACGACCGTAAGTAGCGTTTTGTTAATCAGGGAAGGCAGTGATGAGAGCCTTGCAAAGAAGGAGGAGCTCTGGGAATACCTTAAGAACTATGACAAGCGCCTGTATAAGAGGGTAAAGTCCCATATCCTGGGACGTTCCATGAACCTGCCTGGCAAGTTTGGTAACAGGATTGTAGAAATGGGATATAAGATAGCACAGAAGATCTACGGATTTAATTAGAACTACGCCTGCGTTTGCAAGGCGGTACCCCCGAAAAGTTATCCTTAGCTCAATGACCAGCTGTTTCGTGAACGTTACACTAGAAAGAGCCAGTTGCAATATATATCACATATGTTGCAGCTGGCTCTTTATCTATGAACCCCTTTTAGGGTCTGTTTCTATGAAATTATGTCGTTATGTCCCCCAAAATAGGATGTCCCAATATAAAAATCAGGTTTCCTGCTAGATGTTTGACAGCCCCTCCCTGCGGGCTCTTCTGGCTGCGATGACCTTGCCCCAGTCGGGTACATAAACAATCAGGTACATTACAATATTGAGTGCCACTGCCCCGAAGATGTCCAATATGGAATGCTGTTTCAACAGGACTGTCGACATACAGATTAAGATGGTAAGAACCAGGGCCGAGTTCTGCGCCCATTTATATTGTTTTAGCTTTTCGCTCTTACTGATGGCCAGGTAGGAGGCAATTGAGTTAAATACATGAATACTGGGAAATACATTGGTAGCTGTATCTACGCTATAAATATAAGATAACAAATGCGTAAAAATATTCGACCTGCCAAGAGCATGTAAATCCACCCTAAGGTGATGCCCGTTGGGCCACACGGTATAGATGATAAGGCAAATGGTCATACCGATAAAGATATTGGCGCAGTATTTATAAAAGTCATGCTTTGAGGCAAATATAAAGTATATGATGGTTACGGCAATATAAAGGAACCACAAAAAATAAGGAATGATAAATACCTCACAGAAGGGGATGTAATCATCTAACTTTGTATAAATTATATTAAAATGCGTGGTTACAGTGCGCTCTAGTTTAAAAAACCAGATCAGGTATACAAAAAAGTATAGTAATATGAAACCATGCTTATATTTGATAATAAAATCTTTAATGGAACCAAAGGGCTTCATGCCTGCACGACCTTTCCGAAAAAAACAGTACGTTCTAGTGATGTTTTTAACTTTGTAAATTATATCATGAAACGAATATGATAACAATAGGTTTATTTGTACCAGAAGCCATATGAAAGCCATAGTATTTCCTTGTACCAAAGCTATAGGCTACAGTAAATAGTATGTGGATCGTTTCATAAAATATAACGTAGTTCCTGTACAAAGTTCTTCAACTTTTTTAAATCATGGACAAAAGTATGTTTATAGTCCCCCGGCTCCGGTCAGAAGCTGCAAGCGGGAATCTTTAATTTGCAGGATTTAGCTCCTGGGGTTTTAATCCCGGAATAAGAGAAGGATGGACAAGGGAAGAAAAAATAATTATAATATCTTTATCAGTAATGATGAACAATTGTGAAATAGCAGGCTTACATTTAATAAAGTAATCTGAAATTAATTCTTTTTAAATAACCTGAATACGTTCCCTGAGAGAATAGGAGGAATAGGAATGAAGCGTGTATTTATTGTAGTACTGGACAGTGTTGGAATCGGCGAATTGCCGGATGCGGCTCTTTATGGTGACGAGGGCAGCCACACTCTCTATTCAGCCTCAACAAGCGAGTATTTTCATATGCCCAATATGCAGAAGCTGGGACTGTTCCAGATTGATGGAGTAAGGGATAAAATCCCTGGAGAAAAGTTTTCCCCGGAAACCACGGCTGGCCAGCCCTTTGAAGGGGCAGTTGCCCGAATGCTGGAACAGTCCAAGGGGAAGGATACCACGACAGGGCACTGGGAGATTGCAGGAATCATATCGGAACAGCCATTTCCCACATACCCGGAGGGCTTTCCTGAAGAGGTTCTAAAGCCCTTTGAGGAAAGGACGGGAAGGAAGGTGCTTTGCAACCGGCCCTATTCCGGTACGGATGTAATCCGGGATTATGGAAAGGAGCATGTGGAAACAGGTGCTTTAATTGTCTACACCTCCGCGGACAGCGTTTTTCAGATTGCAGCCCACGAGGATGTGGTTCCGGTTCAGGAATTATACCGCTACTGTGAGATTGCCCGTGAAATATTGACAGGGAAGCATGCGGTGGGCCGCGTCATAGCCAGACCCTTTATTGGGGAAGCTCCCGATTACAAGCGTACCTCTAACCGGCACGACTTTTCCCTGGTGCCCTCTACGACCATGATGGATCTGTTGAAGGAAAGGGGCTTTGAGGTTCTCGGCGTCGGAAAAATCTATGATATCTTCGCAGGAAAGGGAATTACAGATACGGTGCGCACCCATGACAATGCAGAGGGGATCGAGAGGCTGATTGAACGTACGGAACGTGATTTTGAGGGGCTGTGCTTTGTAAATCTGGTGGATACGGACATGATTTACGGCCACAGGAATGATATCGACGGATATGCGAAGGCATTGACCTATTTTGATGAGCAACTGCCAAGGGTTCTGGCAGGGCTTAGAAAGGAGGACCTCCTGATTGTGGCGGCGGATCATGGCTGTGATCCGGCAACACCCTCGACGGATCATTCCAGGGAATATGTTCCCCTTGTGGTTTACGGTGAAGAGGTAAAGCCGGGGATTAACCTTGGCACTAGAAGCACCTTTGCGGATATCGCAGCCACAATACTTGATTATTTCAAGGTGGACAGCACAGTGGCAGGCGAATCCTTCCTACAGGAGATTTTGAAAAAATAAAGTGAATGAGGCCCAGTCCTCATGTTGGAGAGTATACAGATGGACAGAATAGAACACCCAATACCACCGTTATATGATAAGGATTCCAAGATTTTGGTCTTGGGATCCTTTCCCTCGGTAAAATCCAGGGAAGGCCAATTCTTTTACCACCATCCCCAGAACCGGTTCTGGAAGGTTATCAGCGCTATCTATGGAGTACCGTTGCCAGCTGACATAGTGGAGAAAGAAAGCATGCTTAGGAGCTGCCGTATTGCTGTCTGGGATGTTATCCAAAGCTGTGAGATCACCGGATCCTCCGACAGCAGTATTAAAAATGTCATTGCCAATGATTTGTCAGTTATTTTAAACGCCGCTGACATCCGGCAAATATTTTGTAACGGCAATACCTCCCATCAGCTCTATATGAAGCATATTTTCCCTGCAACAGGCATAAAAGCAGCTAAGCTGCCATCTACAAGCCCGGCAAATGCAGGCAACAGGCTGGAGCAGCTGATAGGGTCCTGGTCTGTTATCAGGGAATACACGGATTAAGAGGTCTTTCCTTGGGAGGCATAAGGGCCCGCTAAGGGTGCCCATAGGTTAATTCTATCAAAGATAAAAATAGAAAGGCAAGGATACGGAATGAAAATAGTGATACAACGGGTATCGGAGGCTAAGGTGACCGTAGAAGGCAGGGTTACCGGTGAAATTGGAAAGGGCTTTTTGGTTTTGCTGGGAGTTGGAGGAGATGACACAAGGGAAATTGCAGATAAATATATCGATAAGATATTAAAGCTGCGGATCTTTGAAGACGGGAACGGAAAGACCAATCTTTCCCTCCAGGATGTGGGCGGCGAGGTGCTTGTCGTATCCCAATTTACCCTGTATGCCGATTGCAGGAAAGGAAACCGGCCGTCCTTTACCGGTGCCGGAAATCCGGCATTGGCAGAGGAGCTTTATGAATACTTTATAAGTAGGACGAAGGAGAAGCTGGGCAGGGTACAGGCCGGGGAATTCGGAGCAGATATGAAAGTATCCCTGGTTAACGACGGGCCATTTACCATAGTTTTGGATGAAAAATCTTTAGGTTAGAAATACCGCTAGAAATACCAGGTGTGTCAAATTAAATAATTCTTTGAAATATATGTATAAACTTCCCCATATTACAAACAATATTAACAAATAATATAAATAATTATTTGCATAACTAAACTACGTAAATGGAGGAAGATCATGTATGAAAGCAACTGGTATTGTAAGAAGAATAGATGACCTGGGACGTGTTGTAGTACCAAAAGAGATTCGACGCACCTTAAGGATCCGCGAAGGAGATCCCCTGGAGATTTTTACAGACCGTGAAGGTGAAATTATATTAAAGAAATATTCACCTATCGGTGAACTGGGACAATTTGCGAAGCAGTATGCGGATTCTTTAGCACAGACAACAGGGCACATTGTGGCAATCGCGGACAAAGATCAATTTATAGCTGTAGCAGGACCGACAAAAAAGGATATCATATCAAAAAGCATCAGCCATGATCTGGAGGAAGTGATCAATGAACGGGAAGCCGTCATTGCTGCAAAAGAGGATAAGAATTTTGTAAGAATCATGAATGAGGATGATTCGGAATTTACATTCCAGGTTGTAACCCCGATTATCAGTGAGGGTGATGCCATTGGTGCTGTTATACTCTTAACCAAGGATGCAAAAACCAAATTTGGCGATGTGGAAGTAAAGCTTGCCAGTACGGCTGCTGCATTCTTAGGCAGACAGATGGAACAATAGGAAAAAGCGTACCCTGAACTGTGTTTTTGCAAAAATAAAATGCATCAGGGTACTTTTTCATACTTATGTCCATGCACATCATTATGGGCATTGCCGTTATACTGCACAAATTGCCATGAAGGTTATGGCATGGATCGGGGTAATATAAGTGAGAAGAACGCTGTTCTCGCGTTCTTCCGAATGGAATACTGCATATTCCATTTGTGAAGCATAGAAGTTGTTAGGCACTGTCTTTTGGTGTCTTAGAACTTCCAAAGTCTTACTCTAGTAAGACTTTTCACATTTCTTCCTTTTTTAGGTTGTATGCAGGAGGAAGATTGGTTATAATACATGGAATAAGGCTGATACATCGGATATCCGGTGTGCGGTAAAAAGCTGCAGATAAAGGAGTTATTACGGAACGGAGGAAAAGCCTCCCCAAAATGGAGGAAAGTCCTTCCCAAAAGGAGGATTAGGATGGCAGGTTATACTTTTGAGGAATTTATGGAGATCATACGGAAGCTCCGCAGTAAGGAGGGCTGTCCCTGGGACAGGGAGCAGACCCATGGGAGCCTGAAAAGCTGCTTAATTGAAGAATGCTATGAAACTATTGAGGCGATTAACAATGAGGACAGTGAGAATCTGTGTGAGGAGCTGGGAGATGTACTCCTGCAGGTTGCCCTTCATAGCGTCATAGCGGAGGAAGCCGGTGAGTTTACCATAGAAGAAGTGGTTTCTGCAGAGGCTGAAAAGATGATCCGGAGACACCCCCATGTCTTTGGTGATGCCGTGGTGGAGGACTCGGAGGGTGTTATCCGCAACTGGGAGGAGATCAAGCAGGAGGAGAAGAATACCTCCGGTGCAGTCGATGATCTGCTCCGTGTGCCAAAGGCCCTTCCGGCTAATATCAGGGCAGAGAAAATCCAGAAAAAAGCCGCCAAAGCAGGGCTGGATTTTGGAGATGCCCATCAGATGCTTGACAAGATCCAGGAGGAGCTGAAAGAGCTCTCGGAGGCTGTTAAAATGGGGGATAGTAGCGATACTGACGAGAAATTTGGTGACATTATGTTCTCAATCGTTAATTTGTCCCGGGTTTTACAATTAAATGCAGAAAATTCCTTGACAAATGCCACTAATAAGTTTATAAATAGATTTGTAGATGTCTTTGCTCTAGCGGAGAGTAGGGGCCAGAATCTATGTGAACTCCCCCCTACAGCGCTGGAAAAATTGTGGCGGGAAGTAAAATATCGTCGTTAGATGAAAAAATTTTTAATACCTTAGAGGAGGAGCAATCCATGAACAAAGCAGAATTAGTAGCAGCTATTGCAGAGAAAACAGAGTTTTCAAAAAAGGATTCAGAAAAGGCATTAAAGGCTTTTATTGATGTAGTTACTGAGGAATTAACAAAGGGTGAGAAGGTTCAGTTAGTTGGCTTTGGTACTTTTGAAGTATCCGAGAGACCTGCTAGAACAGGAAGAAATCCTTTAACAAAGGAAACCATCACAATCGCTGCTTCTAAAGCACCTAAGTTTAAAGCTGGCAAGGCTTTAAAGGATGTTATCAACGCATAGTAGATTGAAGACGAAGGGCTGTTTTTAATTCCGTAACACACTAAGGGTTGAGGAATTAAATACAGCCCTTTTTATATTAGTGAACGTTGCACTAAGGAGCGAAAGCCCTGCGGAGGTATAGAATGAGATTAGATAAGTTTTTAAAGGTATCACGGTTAATCAAGCGCCGTACAGTGGCAAATGAGGCCTGTGATGCGGGAAGAGTAACCATAAATGATAAACCGGCCAAAGCGTCTGCCAATGTAAAGGTCGGAGATGTGATTGAAATTGGCTTTGGTGCAAAGAGCGTTAAGGTGGAGGTTCTGGATGTACAGGAAACCACAAAGAAGGATGATGCAAAGGAGCTTTACAAATATCTGTAAGGAAGCTTTCGTTTTCTATCTTCCGGTGTGAAATTTTAGAAATTCTTAGCCGGAGTATTTGGCTGACTTAGAATTTCTTTTCATACAGCTTGTAATAAATGTACCGTCATGAAGTAGCAAGTCTCCTCATATACTTAAAAAGATAAAGAATCGCTGTTAATAGCGGCACTATCTTTAGTAAGGGTATGAGGAGGTTTTTTTTGATGGAAGAGAGACAACCGATTTTAAAAGGACATAAGCTTAATATTAATGCAAGGAAGGCAGCAGCAATTACCGGGGTTAATGATGTGCTGTCCTTTGATGCAGGAGAAGTATTGCTCCAAACGGAGCAGGGGATATTGATGATCCGTGGAAGTGAGCTGCATGTCAACCGTCTGACCCTGGAAAAGGGCGAGGTGGACATTGACGGAAGGATTGACAGCCTAACCTATTCCGATTCCTCCAGTTTAGGGAAATCCTCTGAGAATTTGTTTGGCAGGCTTTTTAAATAGGAGTCAAAGTGACTTTCTTTAAAATTTACGCTGCAAATATTGTACCTGCAGTCCTAAGTTTGCAGATACTGGAAAGGCCATGGTCACTTGTATGAATGAAGAAATCATGCTACAATTACGGTTTTTCGCAATCTCTATTTTATGGGGCGCAATTGTATTGCTTACCTACGATGGTATTCGTATCTTCCGAAGAGTAAAAAGGCATGGGAATATTATGATCGCGGTCCAGGACATACTATTCTGGATTGCCGCCAGTCTGTTTATCTTTTCCATGATCTATCAGGTGAATGATGGGATCATCCGCGGGTTTTGTGTGATGGGGATGGCGATTGGGATGGTGTTGTACCACTTTATGCTCAGTGAGTTCCTTGTAAAATGGGTCACGAAGCTAATACAGCTGCTGCTAAAGCCCCTCAGGATAGCAATGGGTGCAATCAGGAAAGTAGGCGGTATTGTCTTGGGCAGGATTAAGAAAGCTGTAAAATTCATAATTACGCAATTGAAAAAAAAGAAGAAATCAATTAAAATAACTAAAAGGGAAGACAACAAGAAAAGAGAAGACAGCAAAAGAAAAGAAGACAGCGAGAGAAGAGAAGACAGCAAGAGAAGAGAAGACAGCAAAGGAAGAGAAGACAGCAAAAGAAGAGAAGACAGCGAGAAAAGGGAAGACAGCGAGAGGAGAGAAGACGACAAGAAAAGGACAAAAAAGAAAAAGTGATTTTCACGGGTTTGTGGAGAATGGAGATTATTATGAGGAGAAAAAGAGGTAAAAATGGTACAGGCTTTGGGATTATCGCATTAGTAGTATGCATTTTTGCTGCTATTGTGTCTTACGGTAGGATTGGACTCCAGGATAGGTATGACCAGGCTCAGATTAAAATGAAAAGACTCCAGGGACAAGTCGATGAACAAAAGGAACGTGCCCTTGATATCAGTAACCTGAAGGCATATGTGCAGACTAAAGCCTATATTGAAGAGGTGGCCAGAGAAAAGCTGGGGCTGGTGTATCCGGATGAAATCATCTTCACCCCGGAGGAGGACCAGTGATTTAAGCAAAAGAGGAAATTCTGTTATGCTTCCCGTAATTTTCGTATAATTTTTAATTGCAATTTTTCCTGGAGAAAGTGATTGACAATCCCCCGGAAAGCAGATATAATAAAGTTCGTCACTTTGGCGAAGTAGCTCAGTTGGCGAGAGCACGCGGTTCATACCCGCGGTGTCGGCGGTTCAAATCCGTCCTTCGCTATTACCGGTTATGGCAATGAAAAAAGGATGTAGCTCCACTAACAATATGTTAGCGAAGCTACATCTTTTTTGTCTTGTCCAATTAGTGAAAGCATATCCTCATTAAACAACGGGAAGAACCTGCTTGCAGATTCCTCCCGTGATATGTATGTTTCATTTGGGGTCGTAGGTTATTTAAATTTTAAATTTCTGTATCAAAGCATTTAAGCTGTCTGCAATCTCCGATTGGCGGACAGACATGGCTGAAATCTGTTCCACGGCCTGGGTGGTTTTGCCCATGCTGCTTAGGATTTCTTCGGAGCTGCTGGTAGTGCTTTGCATGTTACCGGCAATGCTCTGGATCACGCTGCTGATTTCTTGCGTGGAGGCGTTCATTTCCTGTGACATGGAAGCGGTATCCTGTGAAAACTCATTTACAAAGATGGCGTCATGGTCATAGCTTTCACCGGTGCTTACCAATAGGTCATAATCAGACCGGACCCGCTGGTCAATAAAATTAAGCAGCTCCCCAGAGCTTGCCTCCAGATCCCGGAAGGCTTCCTGGACATCAGAGATTACATGGTTGATTTCGTTTGCATAGTCCGTTGATTTTTCTGCCAGCTGACGGATTTCATTGGCAACTACGGCAAATCCCTTGCCGGCTTCCCCGGCTCTTGCAGATTCAATGGAGGCATTTAAGGACAGCAGGTTGGTCTGCTCCGCAATATTTGAGATGGCGCCCAATATCATCAGGACTTCCTCCACAACCTTACCCTTAGCAATTGCCTTTACCATGCTCTCCTGCTTTTCTGAATAGATCTGTTCAGCCAGGGATCTGGATGACATACCCTGGGACTTAACGCTGTCTGCCCTTTTCCGGATTTCATTTGACTGCTCATGACCGTTATCTGCAATGGAAGCCAATTGGGTGATACCGGAATCGACCTGCTCAATTGTGGCTGATAATTCCTCGGTTACGGAATTGATGTCCATAACATCCTTGACGATATTTTCCGTATTGCGGTTGATATTGTTGAAATCCTCCGACAATTCTTCAATCGTTGCGGATAGCTCCTCGCTGGAGGCGGATACCTCCTGGGACTGGGAGATGATCTGGTTCACTAATTGCTTCAGATTTTGCTGGGATTTGTTCAGGGCGCTGATTAAGGTACCGAATTCGTCCTTATTCTTAGTGGTAACCTGGAGGGTTAAGTCGCCGTCTCCAATGGATTCTGCCAATTGGATCCCCTTCTTTAAGGCGTTTTTGATATATCTTGACATCAGGATTCCCAGCAGGAGCGATAAGACGAAGCTGACGGCAAGTGCGGTATACATAAATAAGGTTACAGATTGGGAATAGGCTCCGTTCTGGTCATTGGATTCATCAGCCCTTTGGATATTGTCGTTGATTAAGGAATCCAAGGACTTTTCCATGTCAAACCTGGTGTAGGTTATGCTTGGCAGGATGTGGTCAGCACTTTGGAAATCACCAGCAACGGCAAAATCAATTAGCTTCTGGGTTCCTTCCTTGTATTTTTGCAGGTTTTTTTGGAAGAGGTCCCAGGTGATGATATCCTTTTCGTCAACGATACGGGGGGATAAGTCGTTTATTAGAATCAGGAGATTGCCCATGATAATGTTGATTTTTTGGGCATCTGCCTGGACGGTATGGGAATTGTCCGAATTGACCATCTCAATCAGATATCCCCTTACCTCCAGAAGATCTTCTTTGATTTCATGGAAATTATTAATATTCTGAAGGTGGACGTCATACATGGTAGAGGTATTGCGCCCCATCTCCTTGATACAGAATATGCCGATCATGCATACGGCACTTATTATGATACTTGTTGTTAGAAAGCTAAGAATTAATTTGGTTCTAACCGATCTTTTTTTTAATAACATAATTTCTCCATTCCGACCCATGCTTCTAGTCTTAATTCAGCGGTCAAAAGATGATATTAGGAAGCATTTTTCAAGTGTGGCTTGACTAAATCTATTTTATGATTATAACAAGCTGCCCAGCTTTTTTCTATATTTATTTCCATAAAATACAATGTTTTTTGCCTTTTTTAATTAAATAATTTTTAGTATATCCTGATAATAGATATTTTTAACGGGTGATTTCCTAGTATTCCCATATAAATACATAAAAATATATATTTTAATAGCTTTATAACGGCAAAATTATAATTTTAAACGATAGCTTTAGGAAGCAATTTTAAGGGGCGCTTTAGGGGGCTAAAGGACAGGCTGATGGTCTTAACGATAATTAGGGTTTTTTTTATGAGGTTTTTCGAGATTGTGTGGTTTTCTTGTCAGAAAGTTTTCAGGAAACAAGGATTTGTTTTGACAAAGATTTTAAAAAGCTCTTCCTATAATTACAACACGACCTTCAAGCAGAAGCTGCCCTGAGAGGAAAGGCTGAAAAGCTGCTACGTAATTTTTATTATTTTATAGAAGGTGGTATGCAGTGTATGTGCATGTATTTGTTTGTATTTACATCCAGGTGAATCAGGAGGAGAGTATGTAGTATGAAAGGTATCAGCAGCAAAGCACTTTTAGTTTATGCGATTGGATTTATGGTAGCCAGGGCATCTTTTTATGGTATTGATCCCTTGGCAATTGCATATTTTATGGCAGTTTGTACGACGGGTCTTAGTAAAGGACTAAATTGTATTGTGATTTTTCTTAGCCTTGTCACAATTATGGAACCTATGCAGGCGGTGAGATACACCTTGGCTATGGTGGCAACAATTATTTTGCTGGAATCGCCCCTGCTAAGGAAACGTAGTATACCGAAACTAATCCATTATTCCATGGCTCCTGTCCTGCTGGGGATAATCTCATTAACGGATCTGTTTTCACAGGGGGTAACGGTCAGGGGAGCCTGGCTGGCGGTTCTGGAATGTGTGGTAGCAATAGTCGCCGTGTTCATCTTTAAGCATGGCATTGATTATATCCTGCAGGGGGGGAAGGGCTACAAAATGACAAATGAGCAGATGGTCAGCATAGCGGCCCTCATGGCGATTGTCATTTATGCAATTCCCCAGTACAATAACAGTTATTTTTCACCTCTGGAAACGGTTGTTTATTTTACGGTTTTATTTTTTACGTATAAATACGGGGTAGGCCAGGGAACAATTACAGGTGCAGTTTGCGGTTTTGCGCTATTTTTACGGGGAGCAGCTGTGGCAGACATCGGAATGTATACGATGATGGGAATTGTAGCGGCTATTTTCCGTGAAATGGGCAGATTCCCGACGGCAATGGTCTATATGATAGTGGCGGCGGTCATGGGGGTTGTGGGTAAGGAGATGGAATTGACCATACCGGAAATAAGCGCATTAATTTCTGCCGTCCTTGCATTTCTTTTGATTCCCGGCAGCCTGATCTATAGAGCTGACGCGGCCGGCGGTACAGGACGGCAGGAGCAGCTTGCCGCACAAAATCTGAAGAAGATAGCAAAGGCAAGAATGAAGATATTTTCCGAATCCTTTTTGAAGCTTTCTAAGACCCTGGATACAATAGCGGAGCAGCAGACTAAGCTGAAGCAGCAGGAGGTTAACCGGATTTTTGAGGATATCTCAGAGAAGCTTTGTAAAAACTGTAATCAGTGCAGCAACTGCTGGGAGCATAATTTTGGGCAGACCTATGAGGCAGCCAACCTGATGTTTGAAAAGGCCCAGGAGAAGGGCGTCCTTGGTGTGGAGGACATTCCTGCCCAGTTCCTGTCGGACTGTATCAGCGCGGAGGAGTTCATTGCCGAGACGAACCGGGGCTTTGAGATTGCGAAGCTTAACCGTATCTGGCATAACCGTATCTCAGAAAGCAGGGAGGTAATTGCAGAGCAGCTAAAGGAGGTATCCACCGTCATCCAGGAGATTACGGGAGATATCTATGAGACGGCCCAGGGGGCGAGATCCGACGAAGAGCGTGTGGTCCGGGCCCTTAAGGCAGAGCATATCCATGTAAAGGATATCACAATATTTGAGCGGGGGGATAACAGGAAGGAAATTTACCTCAGTGCCGCCTGCCAGGGCGGGCGTTGCGTGACGGCGAAGGAAGCGGCAGCTGTTATTTCAGAGGTACTTTCTAATAAAATGAGGGCATCCGAGGCTTCGAAATCTGTTATCACGAAGGACTATGAGAATTTTGTATTTATGACGGATACTAAATTCAAGGTATTGACGGGAGTTGCCCGGGCTATGAAGGAGAATGTATCCGGTGATAATTTTTCCCTGCTTAAGCTGGAGTCAGGGGAATTCATGATCGCAATTTCAGACGGAATGGGAACGGGGAAGGAGGCAGCCCAGGAGAGTGAGACCGTAATGTCCTTGCTGGAGCAGATGATCGAGGCAGGCTTTAGGGCAGAGACGGCAATTAAGCTGATTAATTCCAGCCTGGTACTCAAGGCTGACCAGCAGACCTTTTCCACCGTTGACTTAAACCTGATTAATTTATTTTCTGGGATGTGCGAATTTATTAAGATCGGTGCGGCTGCAACCTTTATTAAGCGGGATAACTGGGTGGAGACAATTACCTCCACCACATTACCCATCGGAATGTTTGGCAATGTGGATTATGACACCGTCACAAAGAAGCTGTATGAGGGGGATATCATCATCATGGTGACGGACGGGGTATTGGACTGCATTGAAGAAGAGGACAAGGAGGCTTATATGGAGAAGCTCATCATGGAAATCCAGAGTAATAACGTCCAGGAAATTGCAAACCGGATTCTGGAGACAACGCTTTCGAAAAGTAATTATGTCCCGAGGGACGATATGACGGTAATAACTGCCGGAATATGGTTAAAATAGAAATAGGACTTGAAAAACCGTTGAAATATCATAATAAATAGATTATGATGAGAGTACTCTACGGATAAATGATAGGAAAAGTGTGAAGAGAAGTTCTAAGGCACCAAAAGACGGTGCCTAACAACTTCTATGCTTCACACTGGAAGAACGCAAGGGCAGCGTTCTTCCCACTTATGTTTGTGCTGCCTATGGCAGCATGTTTGGAAGAGTGAGAAGAAATTCTAAGCCCACAAAATACGTGGACTAAGAATTTCTAGTGTGCCATACATGGCATACTTTTCACACCGGAGATCTGTGCTACGTGCAAAGTCTCCAGAATCTGAAAGGCTCATGGTTATATCGTGGTTAAAAAAGTATTCAATTACGTAAAGAAGCATCATATGATAAATCAGGGGGATAGAATTGTCGTCGGTGTATCCGGGGGCGCTGATTCTGTCTGCCTTTTGTATGTGCTCAGGGAGCTTTCCCTGGAAATTCCCTGTACCCTATTGGCGGTGCACGTAAACCATGGAATCCGCGGAGAGGCAGCAGCCGGTGATGAACAGTATGTGAAGGAGCTTTGCGGCCAGCTGGGTATCCGGTTTTTTGCCTTCCATATGGATGTCAGGGGTATGGCCGCAGAGCAGGGCTTATCCGAAGAGGAAGCGGGAAGGAATGCCAGATATCAGGCATTCTTGGAGATATGTAAATCAAATAAGTGTAATAAAATTGCGGTTGCGCATAATATGAATGATAATGCCGAGACAATTCTCTTTCATCTGCTGCGCGGCGCGGGGATGAAGGGGCTTTCCGGTATTGAACCGGTGCGCAGCTTAAAAACAGAGGCTGGCCAGGTGCTGCTGATACGGCCCTTCCTGCAGGTAGAAAGGTATGAAATAGAGCATTACCTTAAGGGAGAGGGGATCACATACCGGACGGATGCCACAAACCTTACAGAGGATTATAGCAGAAATAAGATCCGCAATGTGATGCTGGCCTATGCCGTGAAGGAGATTAATTCGGGTGCAATCCGTAATATCAATGAATCTGCCCTGAAGCTGGGCGAGGCGCTGGAGTTTATTGATGCCTGTGTGGCAGATAGATATCCGGAGGCAGTGACCCGGGAAAAGGATAGCTATTTTATTAAGACAGAGGCATTGGAAAAGGAAGCAGCGGTTATCAGGAAGGGTTTAGTCCGCAAGGTGCTGGAGCAGCTGTCCGGTAATCTTAAAAATCTGGAGGCGAAGCACGTGGAGGCTGTCCTTAAGCTTACAACGAAGCAGGTGGGAAAGCTCATCCATTTACCCTGCGGGATCCTGGCCTGCCGTGAGTATGGGGCGATCAGGCTGTTTAAGAAAGAAGAAAGCGCCGGGAAAGAGACTTCGGTCCGGATGTCTCCGGTCAGGATCAGCATTCCGGGAAAGTGCTTTCTTCCTCAAAAAGGAAAGTTTTTAGAGGCTCAGATATTAAATTATGAAAAAAACACGCCAATCCCGAAAAACAGTTGTATGAAATGGTTCGATTATGATAAAATAGAGAATGCTGTTGAAATGCGAAACCGTAGGGAAGGCGACTATATCCAGGTAAATTCAGAGGGTGGAAGAAAAAAGCTAAAGGACTATTTTATCGACCAAAAGATCACTAAGGAGCGAGGGGATAGTCA
>JARKQP010000357.1 GCA_029974875.1 Mobilitalea sp. | reverse complement strand
TTTTGATGAATGCACTGATGATTTAAACAGGCTTCTTCCTGGGCTGTCAGCAGAGGTAAATGATTCAAAAAGAGCTTTAATAGATATATCCGATAACAACTATTTCTTTGAAATCAAGGCTGATTATGCCAAAGAAATGGTAACCGGCTTCATCCGTTTAAACGGTATGACCATCGGCGCAGTTGCTAACCGCAGCGAAATTGTTGACGATGCCGGTAAAGTAACAGAGCATTTTGACGGCTCCTTAACAACGGCGGGCTGCTATAAGGCCGAGAGCTTTGTAAGTATTTGTGATGCCTTTGGTATCCCGGTAGTAACACTTACCAATGTGAACGGTTACAAAGCAACCCTTGAGGAGGAGAAGGGCATTGCAATTGCTTCTGCAAAATTAACCTATGCCTTTGCAAATGCAACGGTTCCTAAAGTAAACGTGATTGTTGGAAAAGCCTTCGGCACAGCCTATGTTACCATGAACTCCAAGCACATAGGAGCAGACCTGGTATTTGCCCTGCCAAGTGCCCAGATCGGTATGATGGATTCCACCCTGGCTGCCCAGATCATGTATGAGGGAGAGGCATTGGAAGTCCAGAAGGAGAAAGCGGCAGAATATGCAGCACTCCAGTCCAGCGCGGAAGCAGCAGCAAGACGCGGTTATGTAGACAGCATTATCGAACCTGACTCTGTCCGTAAGCATTTGATCTATACCTTCGAAATGCTTTTCACTAAAAGAGAGACCCGCCCTGCAAAAAAGCATGGCACCATATAAATGAGGTGACAGGATGCAAATAATAAAATCAATGAACGAAGGGGGGACCGGATCCATGCCAGCACTTTCATAGAAATTTGTGCTGTATGAAGGGCATGGACGTAATTATGGGAAGCATATTAGTCAGCCAAGCAATGCTCTCAGGTGGTTTAAGCAGTTATATTACTTTAAATACATTGTTTGGTGCAGTTGTAGTTTTAGCAGTCGTAGTTTTATTGATGTTAATCACTTACTTTGTTAACATCAAGCCGAATTTAAAGGATGATTCCACACAAGCACAATCCCCTGCAAGCAATGCCGTAGCCAATACGATTGCCCAGATTGAAAGAAATGAAGAAGTGGAATTAGCCAGTGATTGTGAGCTGGTGGCAGTTATCACGGCAGCAATCTATGCCTCGATGGGTGATGCTGTTCCAAAGGATGGTTTCGTGGTACGCTCCATCCGCAGAGTGAACAATAAGAAATGGATGAATGCATAAAATAAGGAGGATTTCATAAATGAAATATTATACAATTACAGTGAATGGTAATACCTATAATGTATCTGTTGAAGAGGGAATTGCAGCGGCACCTGTTTCTGCACCGGCACCAAGGGCAGCAGCTCCTGCTCCGGCTCCTGCAGCACCGGCTCCCGCTGCTGAGAAGAAAGAAGCAGCTCCTGCTCCCGTTGCAGGCGGCGCAGAAGGAAGCTTTAAGGTAAGCTCCCCCATGCCTGGTAAGATCGTATCGATAAAGGCTTCTGTTGGACAGACCTTAAAGAAGGGTGATGTTATCCTGATTCTGGAAGCCATGAAGATGGAAAATGAAATCGTTGCACCTCAGGACGGTACCGTAGCAAGCATTAATGTTACAGCAGGGCAATCTGTTGATGCAGGTGCCTTACTTGCTACATTAAACTAGTAACTTTCAGCCCACAGGAGGTAGAGTAATGGCAGAACAAGTAAAAAGACCGGTTAAGATAACCGAAACCATATTACGTGATGCCCACCAATCCCTGATTGCAACAAGAATGACGACGGAAGAAATGCTTCCTATTCTTGAGAAAATGGATAAAGTGGGATATCATGCCGTAGAGTGCTGGGGAGGCGCAACCTTTGACGCATCCCTGCGTTTCCTGAAGGAAGATCCTTGGGAAAGATTAAGAAAATTTAGAAAAGGCTTTAAGAATACAAAATTACAGATGCTATTCCGTGGACAGAACATCCTCGGCTACCGTCATTATGCAGATGATGTAGTAGCGTATTTTGTCCAGAAATCAATCGCAAATGGTATTGATATTATCCGTATCTTTGATGCATTAAACGATATCCGTAACCTGGAGTGTGCAGTAAAAGCTACCAATAAGGAAAATGGCCATGCGCAGATCGCTATTTCCTATACCCTTGGCGATGCATATACGGAAGATTATTATATATCCATGGCTAAGAGGATTGAAGAGATGGGGGCTTCCTCTATCTGTATTAAGGATATGGCGGGTCTGTTGGTTCCTTTTGAGGCTACTAAGTTGGTCAGCGCATTAAAGGGAGCCGTGAGCATCCCCATTGACATGCATACCCATTACACCAGCGGTGTGGGCGGCATGACATATCTTAAGTCTGTTGAAGCAGGTTGCGATATTATTGATACGGCTATGTCACCCTTTGCCATGGGTACCAGCCAGCCTGCAACAGAGGTTATGGTTGAGACCTTTAAGGGTACTCCATATGATACGGGCTATGACCAGAACCTTCTGGCAGAGATCGCAGATTATTTCCGTCCGATCCGTGACAAGGCATTGGATAGCGGGCTGCTGAACCCGAAGGTTATGGGTGTTGATATCAAAACGCTGCTGTACCAGGTACCAGGCGGCATGTTATCCAACCTTGTATCCCAGCTAAAGGAAGCAAATCAGGAGGATAAGTACTACGACGTATTAAATGAAGTTCCCCGGGTTCGTAAGGATTTCGGTGAGCCGCCGTTAGTTACTCCATCCAGCCAGATCGTAGGAACACAGGCAGTCCTTAACGTATTGGCAGGAGAGCGCTATAAGATGGTGACCAAGGAAACAAAGGCATTGCTCGCCGGTGAATACGGCCAGACAGTAAAGCCCTTTAATAAGGAGGTCCAGAAAAAGGTTATCGGGGACAAAGAACCGATTACCTGCCGTCCCGCAGATTTACTGGAGCCCGAGCTTCATAAAATCGAGTCAGAGATCACCCAGTGGAAGCAGCAGGATGAGGATGTATTATCCTATGCATTGTTCCCCCAGGTAGCAATTGATTTCTTCAAATACCGCCAGGCCCAGCAGACCGGCGTTGACGTGACGGCTGCTGACAAGGAAAATAAGGCTTATCCGGTATAATCACAAAAAACAATCAGATTATTTATAAAGGCTTTAGGAATGCACGGTATGGCATTTCTGAAGCCTTTCTTTTGGGGTTGCCTTTTGTGGGTTCTGCTCCGCTTAAACTGTTGATATTTTCATAGCTGTTGATCCGTTAAAAATAAATAGCTGTTGATCCATTAAAAATAAATTGACTATTTCTGCGGAAAGGATTACACTATATTTCCGCTGAAACAGCGTAAATATTTACCACGGGTTTTCTTGGCAAAATCCAAGGAAAAAAGTGTATCCATAGCGGTACGCCGTCGCTTGGCAAGATCTTTGAAAAAATATTACTACCA
Source organism: Mobilitalea sp. (assembly GCA_029974875.1). The sequence goes on along the minus strand of JARKQP010000357.1, from coordinate 1,036 downwards.
GGAGGAAATTAACATGATTGAGGTCAAACACATCTCAAAGACCTTTCAGGTCAGCCGGCGCAATGCCGGATTTTCTGAAGCATTCAAGGCCCTTTTTCACAGGAAATATGAATGCATCAAAGCGCTCGACGATATCTCCTTCACAATTGAGGACGGGGAGATGGTCGGGTATATCGGTCCCAACGGCGCAGGCAAAAGCAGCACGATTAAGGTGTTAAGCGGTATACTGACACCTGATCACGGAACCTGCAGCATCAACGGGCGGATCCCATGGAAGGAAAGAACAGCACACGTGAATGAAATCGGAGTTGTATTCGGACAAAGATCCCAGCTCTGGTGGGATGTTCCGGTGATTGACTCCTTTGAACTTCTCAGGGATATCTACCGGATTCCAAGAAAGCTTTATAGCAATAACCTGGAGGAGCTGGTCACCTTATTAAATCTTGGGCAGCTGATCAGGACACCTGCCAGGCAGCTGTCCCTCGGGCAAAGAATGCGCTGTGAGATAGCCGCCTCCCTGCTCCACAGTCCGAAGATACTATTTCTTGATGAGCCGACCATAGGCTTAGATGCCGTTTCCAAAATCGCAGTAAGGAATTTTATCCTGGAACAGAACCGGAAGCATAAGACAACTGTCATATTGACAACCCATGATATGCAGGATATTGAAACCCTGACAAAGAGGATTATCTTAATCGGAAAAGGAAGGATCCTGATGGATGGAAGTCTGGAGCATATCCGAAAGCGCTTTTCTGCGGGCAAGAAGCTGACAGTGGAATACAGGGGAAAGCATATTGAGCCCTGTGAAGGGATGGAGCTTTGCTCCTCCAGTAACCAGCTTGCGTCCTTTGAGATCAATCTGGACAAGCTGAGTGTTTCGGATGCAATTGCCCGGATATCCAGCCAGGTAGAGGTCAGGGATCTTTCTGTAGAAAGCTCCTCTATTGATAAGATTGTGGCTAATTTATACCATCAATACCAGATATAAGCGTATGGATGGTCTTTTAAGGGACTCTATTTGTCTATAGTCTATATT
>JARKQP010000356.1 GCA_029974875.1 Mobilitalea sp. | reverse complement strand
AATACGAGAATTCCTCTTGATCCAGTATTCCAACTGCAATTGGAATGGCAAAAATCAAGGTTCCACCTAACATGGCCGCTGTAATCAATCCTGCCATTTTTGCAATTTCAGCGGAATTCGCCAGGGACATAGCAAGTTGGTACCCTCCCATATCGCAGCCAAGAATAATGCCTAAGACCGACGGGTCAATCCCAAATGCTTTAAATACAGGAACAACAACAGGGCTTAGCCATTTTGCAATTACCGTTGCCAGGGACATAATCCCGATCGTAGACATCATCATTTTGCCCATTACGTCAAAGGCTTCTTTAAATTTGAGCCCTAACGCAAACCGCTGGCCAAATAACAAATCCAGTCCGCCTATTAGCACACCAACCGCTACGATATACTTTATCATTTGATAGGATGTCATATTCTTCTCCGCAGTTTAATTATTACAAAGAATAAACTTTATCAATTTATCCATATCTTCCTGCTCTGACACCACGATTTCCATCTCGCCGATTTCTCCTCCCGAAAAAACAGTTGCTAAGGATAAGTATTTCATCAACTGGGACTTTAGGTTCAAACAATCACCATCCTTAGTTACCAGCTCCACTCTTCCTTTACATTTATCTACTGCCTGAAAAAAACCGTCAATATCACTTATTTTATAAAATTTCATCCTGAGTACCTCCTCATATTCTAATTTTCTTTACTTTGTAGTATTACACTGTACAACAAATGTTTCAATTATCTTATTTGCTCAATACCTTACATTTCTTGTTGTATCCGGTTCCGGCACCGGCTTAGGATATAACAGGCGGTACCCCAATGGAATACCGCCTGAAAATGATTATTTATGTAGTTTATCCTAAAGAACCTCACCAATACAATAAAACCCTCTATGCTTCCCATCAATAAAGCGATCCCCGTTAATATAAAAGCTGTCCTTCAGCCGGATGTCTACGGCAGATGAACCTATTTCTACCATCATTTCACCCTTTTCTATCTTCCACCTCATCCCGCTGTCCAAAAATGCCAGCTGGCTCAGATCTACTCTAAATTGAATTTTCTTAGTCTCGCCAACGCTGACCGGTGTCCGGATAAAACCGGCTAATTCTTTGTTCGGCCGATTTATACTTGCGTATTTATCACTGATATAGAGCTGGACGACCTCTTCACCATCCATGTTCCCGGTATTTTCTACCTCCAGCTGAACAATAAGTGCTTCATCCGGGTTCAATCTATCCTTCTGTATCATAAGGTTGCTGTAAGAAAACCGGGTATAGGACAGGCCATGCCCAAAATAGTAACGGGGCTCATGGCTACAGTCCGTATAATCCTTAAAATAGCTCAAGGTATTCTGGTGATAGCTGGAGCCGTTGAAATGGTTGTAATGAACCGGAAGCTGTCCGGCGTTGTATGCCACGGATACAGGGAGCCTGCCTGCCGGATTGTAGTCTCCAAAAAGGACTGACACAATCGCTTCCGACCCTCTTTCCGCCGGGCTCCATGCTTCCAGGATAGCATTTGCATATTTGTCCGCGTTGTCGCTGGATACAGGCCTTCCGTCAAAATGTACAGCAATTACCGGCTTATTCAGCTTGCCCAGCTTCTCTAAAAACAGTTCCTGGCAAAGGGGTAGGTTGATGTTGACGGAATCAATGCCTTCCCCCGTGGATGCGGTGCTCCCTGTTCCATACTTTCCTCCGATAGTTACAATTACTACATCTGCCTTTTTCGCGGCCTCTAAAGCTGCTTCATGTGCGCTACAGTCATCACCGGCATATGGGTATCCATAGGAGTATTCGAATTCAATATCCCCACAGCTTTCACACAATTGCTCATATAGGGTCCGCATGTCCGGGACTCTTTTCTTCACCCTTTCCTCAACCTCCGGGGATTCCTTTTGCACCTTGGTTCCTGGGTACTGCTCCCTTTTAGATAACCCCTCCATCAGAGCGATTAACTCCTCATGGGAAGCCTCCTTCATATTGAAGCCTGCCATCGTATTTTCCCCGACAAGATCACTTTCGTATAAGCTCATGGAGGTATAGCCACCAAACATTGCCCGGATTGTACCCGCATGGTAGCCGATTACAGCAATCCGCTTTTTACTTTTGCTCAATGGCAGAACTCCATCATTTTTGACCAATACCATGGATTCCTGGGCACATCTTAGTGATATATCTTTGGTGAATGGATCGGCAAACTCCTTTATAATTTCCTCTTCTGGCAACGCATATGGGTTTTCAAAAAGCCCCAGCCTGAATTTAATGGTTAAAATCCTCCTTACGGCGCGGTCTAATACCTCCATATCAGCCTTCCCTGTTTTAAACCACTCCATCAGGGTATCATTAAAGCTTTTTTTAGAGGGTAACTCCTGGTCAACCCCTGCCTCTAGAGCCTGTAGCCCTGCCTCTTCGAAGCTTCCATACATTTTCTGCCTCTCATGCATCTCCGATATAGAGGTGTAATCTGAGACAACAATCCCTTCAAATCCCATTTCTTCACGTAGAATATCTCTTAATAAATGCTTCGATCCGGAAACCGCCTCCCCATTAATGGTGCTATAGGATGTCATAATCCCCTGCAAACCGCTCTCTGTAACGGCTGCCTGAAACGGCTTAACATATACCTCCCGAAGCATCCTCTCAGGGATGTCACAATTTGCAGCATGTATTCCTCCCTGTGTATTATGGTATCCAACGAAATGCTTCGCAGTGGCAATTAACTTATGGTCCTTCCTTCCGCCCTTTTGCAGCCCCCTGACATAGGCTGCTCCCATAGCAGCTGCAAGTGCTGGATCCTCTCCATAGGTTTCCCCCTGTCTTCCAAATCTTGAATCCCTTGAAATATCAAGAACAGGAGCAAAGCACTGTGTTACACCAGCTGCACTGGCTTGCTTTCCAATCAGCTCCGCCATCGTCTCCTGAAGCTCAGGGTGGAAGGTAGAGGCCTGCCCTATGCCGGAGGGGAAGCTGGCAGCACCCGGTATCATGGCTCCGCACAGGGTTTCTACGTGGAAAATCGCAGGTATTCTGTGTTCACTCCGCTCCATAACGATATCCTGGATTTGATTTAGCAGATTAACTGCCTCCATTGTATTTTCTTTTTCCAGGGCGACAAAGAATGCAACCTGTCCCACTCCATATGGATAATCCTCAAGCCCATCCATTGACCATTTTGCCGGATTATATCCGACGATCTGGGCCATCTTTTCCTGTAAGGACATTCTGGAAAGTAAATCCTCTGCCCTCTCTTCCGGTTCTAACAATATGTCTTTATATTTTTTCATGGTCCATGCCCTCTCTTTTACTACTATATATTTGGATCTACACTTAACACTCCGATTAGGTGTTCTTCCATCTCTTGCCTAAGTTACAATAGAAAGGTAATGGGTCTGACGCCCCTCTCTTTCTCTTGTTATGAGTGAAATGTCTATTGATTCCCCGGGATTTCCGCCTGGTAAGCTCTCTGCCCTTTTCTAAGCATAGTCAGTCCCTTTTCTAGGCGCGCCTCAACCTTTGACGGCGCCTAGTGAAATACCCTTAACAAAATATTTTTGGATAAATGGATAGATGACCAAGATCGGCAACATACCAACGACAGCAATTGCCATTCTTACGGTTCCTGCCGGTAAAGTGCCAGCTAAGGTGGTGGACTTGGCCACCGAGGTGGTGTTCTTCGACAGATACTCTATATTCTTTAGCATGTTATTTAAAATTTGCTGGATGCTGTACAGCTTATCATCGGTAACATAGTATAATCCGTTCTGCCAGTCATTCCAATAGGCCACTCCTATGAATAAGCCGATCGTGGCAATGATGGGCTTTGCCAAAGGAAATATTAACTTCCTGACTATTATAAATTCATTTGCCCCATCTATGGTTGCCGCCTCAATTAGCGCCTGGGGTACATTGTTTTGTATATAGCTGCGCACCAGGATGACATTAAAGGCATTCATCAGGAGACCCGGTATGATCAACGCAAAAATCGTATTCTTTATGCTGAAATACCTTGTATACATGATATAAGTTGGAACCAGCCCACCATTAAAGAGCATCGTAAACAGGAGGTACACAGAGAAAAACCTCTTTAAGGGAAACTCCCGTTTTGACAGGGCATATGCGTATAAAACAGAACTGATGACTCCTACCAGGGTACCGGATGCCGTCACAAAAATAGTGATAAAATAAGCACGGAAAATCTGCATACGTTCCCTCCAAATATAGCCGTAAGCCTCCAGGCTAAAGGTGCGCGGCCACAGGGAATACCCATACAGGGTGATATCTTTATTCTGGGTGAAGGATGAGGATATCAGCACAATTAGCGGTACTAATGTTGCTATTGAGATTAAGGCCATGAATAGGTTAAAGAAAACCTGATATATTTTTTCACTTCTATAGTGCATAATTTCCCCTTTCATTAAAACAATGCATTTTCACTGCTATATCTTTTTGTTATCCAATTGGCACATAGCACTAACAAAAATCCAACCAGTGACTGGTACACCCCTGCTGCCGATGACATCGCCACATCTCCCAGGCTGATTAATCCACGGTACACATAGGTATCAATTGTATTCGTTGCATCCATCAAAGCCCCTGAGCTCATGGGTACCTGGTAGAAAAGTCCGAAGTCGGAATAAAAAATACGGCCCACATGTAACAGCAAAATCGTTATAATTGTCGGTTTAATCATTGGCAGCATAATATATCTGATCCTTTGCAGCTTTGTAATACCATCCACCGAGGCTGCTTCATATAACTCACCGTCAATGCCCAGAATCGATGCCAAGTAGATTACGGTACTATACCCTACTGTCTTCCAGCAATTAATGATGACAAGGATAAAGGGCCAATACTCAGGCCTCGAATACCAGGAGACCTTCTCCCTTCCGAAGCTCCCCAAAACCCCATTCAGTAACCCCGTATCTCCTGCTAAAAAGGAATACGCCAGGTAGCTTACGATGATCATGGACAGCATATAGGGCAGCAATAATACGGTCTGGTAGAATTTCACGGCCCGTTTAGACCAGATCTCACTGAGCAATATGGCAAATATAATTGCCATCACCATCGTTGTTATAATAAAGGCCGCATTGTATAAAAGCGTATTCCTCGTGATTCTGAATGCATCCGGTGTCTTAAATAAATATTCAAAATTAGCCAGCCCCGACCAGTCGCTCCCTAAAATACCCTTGCTGTAGTCCATGTGCTTAAAGGCAATCAGGATACCGCCCATTGGCAAGTAGTTATTGACCAACAGGTATAGAAAGCCTGGAAGCAGCATGATATAAATGGGCATATATTTTTTAAGCTTATAGCTAAAACTCTTCTTCATTTCCTTAATCTCCCCGCACCTTTCAATTTTTGATGGCCTATCCAAAATTAAATAGGTCTGAAAAACATGACCTCTCGTTTGATATGAGAGGCCATGATATATCTGTTTTATTATTTGGAGCTATACCACTGATCCACCTGTGCTTGTGCATCATCAACGATTTTCTGGATTCCTGCTGCCTGAAGCTCGCTTACCATGGATGCAACCGTTTTATCCGGGTCAGCATAGCCGGCTTGAATCACCAGCCTGTATTTACTTATCACATTGGTTACCGCTGTAATTTCCGTTTTCACCTTCTCCGTATCATAGCTGAATCCGAATAATGGGGAAGGTGCTGCGCTTTCATTCAGCTCCTTATACTGCTCCCAGATTGTCGGAGGATCCGATTCCCAGATGTATCCCAAGGAGCCATTGCCGACCAGCCAGGTTTCATTACTCCAGCCGGAGGAGGAGCTGTCCACTCCATCCGGATATCCGATGATATTTTTCGCTTCATCCTTCACCACGTAATCTGTTCCTTCAATCCCATACATCATTAAATTGTTGATGTCCTTATTCGTTATCATCAGATCCAGCAGCTTGACTGCCTTTTCAGGCGTGCTGCAAGAGCTTGGAACCATATATTGGGCAAAATTCACCGTGTTTGTTATTAAAATAGGCTCCTCGATACTGATGGTCGTTACTTTTACTCCCGAATTCTTTAATTCCTGGGTTGCAGTCCCGGGATGTATCAAACCGATATAGCCAAAGGTATTTCCCGCTGCCAGGAGCTCCTGCCTGGTTTCCGTAGCCGTTGTTGCATCAGGCATAGCGTATCCCTTTGCATTCCATTCATAGGCCATTTTAGCAAAATCCCTGTACATATCAGTATCATACAGATTTACGACAGTTTTTCCGTCAGAATCGATTAAGGTCACTACTCCCCCTGTAAGCTCATCATATTTACTGCTTATCATGTTTCCAAATACGCCAGCGCTAGCATCTGCCGGGCACAAAACATTCATTTCAGGATGCTTTTGCATTACTTGCTTAAAAACAGCTTCAACATCATCCCAAGTCTTAACCTGTGCCGGATCGATCCCCAGCTCCTCTAAAATATCCGTGCGGCAGACAAGGCCTTTTCTGCTTGAATATTCATGGAAGGTCGGAAAACCGTAGATTTTATTGTTTACTTTACATGCGTCAATATACTGGGACGTTAATTTTAGGCCGTCTGCTGCATATGTATTACATAAATCAGTAATATCCTTCGCCTGTCCGTTTGCCGCATAATTTTTAGTTCCTGAAAATGTAAACATCAAGGCAACATCTTCACCCGAAGAGAGCATCAGGCTTTGCTGGTCAATAAATACACCCCATTCCTGAATATCCAATTTCACCGTTGCATCCATGTACCCGGCCAGGATTTTATTAATCCCTTCCTGGACAGCCTCCAGGCTTGCCGGTGAAGAGGCATTTCCCGGAAATACCACTCTCAGCTCCGTCATTTTTCCATCCCTTAAAGGCGTCTTTTCCTCAGTAGATGCCGTGCCTTGCGCATCATTCTTCTTTTCTTCCTTTGATCCCCCTGCCCCACACCCCGTTAAGGTTATTGCAGCTATTATTAATATTGCAATCAGGCTTTTCCATTTCTTTTTCATATTGCTTCTCCTCAATCCTTCATTTTTTATTTCATCGGGCACCCTTGATATAAGAATTATAAGAAAAAAACCATCGCTCCAGCAATAGGAAAAGCGATCAAAACTGATAACAAAAACGACTACTTCCCTTTTCTTTCCCTATATTCTATGGGGGTCATGCCTGTCCACTTCTTAAAGATTTTGGATAAATAGGGCGGCGAATCATAGCCGACCTGGGTACATATTTTCGCTATCGAATCCTCTGTTTCTAATAATTTCTGCTTCACGATCTGTATCCTATAGAATTGGATATACTCCATCAGTGAGAAGCCCAGCTCCTCCTTGAACTCCCGGTTAAGATAATCCCGGTTCAAATGCACCAGGGCTTCAATATCCTCCCTCGTAATATTTTCCCGGTAATGCTGCTCCATATAATTCTTCACTAGGGCCACCTCCGGCTTAAGGGCTACCTTTTCACCAGCCATTAATTCCTCTGCCCAGCTTTTATTGGAAAAATAGGAGCCGACCTGGCGGAGCTTTTCTAACTGGCGCTCCTGCTCAATTATTTTTATGGCTTCCTTGATTGTGTTCCCAAGCTCTTCAAAGGAGACGGGCTTTAGCATAAACTGATATACCCCCAGGGAGATGGCGCTTCTCGCATAATTAAAATCAGCAAAGCCGGTCAGTATAATATTGATAATCTGGGGGTAAAGGCCTTGGACCCACTGGATCAGCTGTAGGCCGTTCTCCTGTGGCATCTCTATATCACAAATAATAATGTCAACCTTATTTTGGGCCAGAACCTCCCTCGCCTGCACCGCATTGTAGGCTGTATGGACAAAGTCAATGCCAATGCTGCTCCAATCTATGGCTTTTTTTATTATTTGTACCGTTGCCACCTCATCGTCAACAATAAGAATATTCATGCCTATTCCCTCCCATCTAATAAGCTTATTTTATATGGTATTTGTATCCTTATCTTTGTCCAGCCTTTTTTGCTTTCAATGGAAAATGACGCATCCTCCCCATAAATCAGCTTTAACCTTTCCTTCACGTTTGTAATCCCTATATGGTTACCGCCCCTGACAATCTTCCTGTTTGAATTGATCTGGTCAAGCACTTCACCAGGAAAGCCCAGCCCATTATCCTCCACCTCAATCATCAGATAATCCCCGCCGCCGCGCCAAATCCTTACCTTTACATGAAGTACCGGTACGAAGGTTATATTATGGTTGATGCTGTTTTCTACGAAGGTCTGGATGATTAATGGCGGTACTAAAATTTCCTTTTCTTCCACCAGGGACTCCAATTCCAATTCAATAATCCCCGGATATCTCATCTGTTGGATTTCACCATAATCTATTACGCATTTTTCTTCCCGGCTTAATGGTACCAGCGCATCTTTTGTGCTTAACAAATACCTGAAATAATTTGAGGTCACCTTAGAGAGCTTTTGGACTGTTCCAAAGTCCTTCATCCCCGCCAGCCCATAGATCAAATTTAGTATGTTGCAGTAAAAATGTGGCTGTATCTGCACCCTTAAAAAACTGCCCTGGATTTTCTGACGCCTTAATTCTAATTCATAGATCTCGATCTTCAAGCCCATGATCTGCTCCGCCATTGAATTAAATGCCTTATTGACTGAGCTTATTTCCTCACTATTGGTATCCTCCTTAAGCCGTACATCAAGCTTACCATGGCTAAATTGCTCCATGGCCTCCTTTAATTTCTTTAACGGTGTTAATACCATTTTTCTCTCGATCTGCAGATTGATTATGATAACGATGATGGACATCACAGCCACACTAACTGCGATTAACAGCAGTATCTTATAATCACTGTATATTCTGCTGTCGCTCACATGTACCTGTATGGAATAGGGCATGTATTCTGTAGCAATTTGAAAGGAAGAGAAGGATCTGCCTTGTTCCGCCGGATCTCCTATTTGGCTGACAACCGCCTCCCCATTTACAAAGGCAATATAATCTAACTGCTTGGTATCCTGGGTTAAGGATTTCAAAATCACATCACATGGAACTATGGTTCCAATATATCCATTGTTTACTGCAAAATACTGGATGAAATAGTGCCTTTCACCAATATAGGTATATTTCCAGCTTAAGCTTGGCTTTCTGGCTTCTGACATAATATAACCCCGGATTCCCTCATCCAACGCCTTTAAATCTTTTACCTTGTTTACCAAATCATTGGAGCGGGTATAGCAATTCCTGTCCGGTATATAGGCGAACACCATAATTTTGTACTCATGTAATCTGGATATTTCAATCATGCTCTTCTGCATCATGATTTTGCTTGTTTCAAATTCAACGTCATCATTGGAATAGCACATATTCCAGTAGTAGGGCTCATGGCTCTTTTCTGAAATTGTAATTAACTCCTGGTTGATCATGTTCAATCTGTTTTCCCAAAAGGATGTATACATCTCTAGGGAATTTTGGTAATTTTCAAATGTCCGCTTTTTATATATGCTGATTGAATAAAAGCTTGCCAATTCCATATAGGACAGCAGCACCATAATGGCTATCACCAGCGATAGCATTAGCTTGATATTTAAAGATTTATTATATTTTCCCATCCTCTACCCCACTATTATGTACTCCTGCATTTTACAGGGTCTATGCTTCACAATTATGATTGGATTTATTCTTGATTATTGGATCTCTTCTTAAATAGTAATAGAAATAATTATGTAGATATCTTACCATCTTATTGATATTGCGGTCAAATCTGTTAGGAGGCTGTATCTACCTCCTATCATAGAATATAGGTTTTTTTTATGGCAATACGAAAAACGATTAAATCCAATAACAAAAGCGACTACTTGGCCCACCTCCATCGCATTAACCTCATAGGGTCTTCTTCCTTCAATACAATACATCTTAAGACAGGTGCAAAAAATAAACCGCTCTTTTGGTATCAATAACAGCTTTGTTCCTTACATCGTCGTATTATTTTTTATATTATGCATTTTTGACATAAAAGGCAGTATATTTTGTAACTTTGACGAATGGAATTTGCTGGATTTTAGGAAGGTATCCTGTTATACTGATATTATCTGATCTACTTCAATTCCAAGGCTGCGCTTTAAAGCCTCAGGCATTTCTGCCTATTTATTACCACAAGCATTTCATTATTAAGTAAAGAACCCATCAGCAATTGAAAGGTCAACCAAGAGCCTTTTGAAGGATATTGCGCCCGCTATTAGTATCTGCTATAATTTTAGTAGAAAAACAGGCTCTGGATGGCGTAAAAGTCGTGGTATCCCTTGTTTGCTGATGTGGCACATGGAACATGGAAAGCGGAACATGGAAAAAGCACATGAAAAGCACATGTAGAATGACACATGGCACATAGGAGGAAACCATGCAATTATTAGTGAAAGAAACAAGCGGCAGTTACATTGCCAAGAACAGGGGAGGGCGTCTTAATCCCCTTAACGATTATTTATTCCGGCAGTACATGGGAACGGAAGAATGTAAGATATGCCTGGTCTCGTTCCTGAATGCGGTGCTGGAGGAAGAGCTTACGGACGTAGAAATCATTGAAAACCTGGAGTTGCCCCAGGAAACCCCGGAAGGAAAATTCTCCAGGCTGGATATCAGGGCAAAGCTTCCAAATGGCACACAGGTTAACATCGAGGTCCAGCTGCTGGATGAAAACAACATCGTGAAACGCAGCCAATACTATAACGGGAGGCTGTTCATCTCAGGAATCGGGCTTGGGGATGACTATAAGGAGCTGGGAAAGGTAATTTCGATTAATATACTGAACTTTAATTACCTTGATTATCCGGAGTTCCATATCAGCAGCCATTTCCGGGTGGACCAGCATCCTGAGGATGTGCTGACCGATGACCAGGAAATCCATTTCCTGGAGCTTAAGAAATTCTATAGAAGCGAACAATATGACCGGAAGAACCCCCTACACCGTTGGATGAAATATTTTGACCGTAACCTTGAGGAAGATG
>JARKQP010000338.1 GCA_029974875.1 Mobilitalea sp. | reverse complement strand
TAGGTATGTCCGCTTTTTCCTCTACCAGCTTCTTCGCAAGCCATTTGGGGTTCATATCGCTCTCCGCCAATTTCGACAGGTCACCAAAGCAGCTTTCTGCATAGCTCCTTCCCTCAATGAAGAAGGGGACATTATCGGTTCTCTTATCCATACCCTCCAAAACCAAGGCGGAGGACAGCCCCGCGATGCAGCCAAAGGTATCGTGATATTTTAACCCGTTACGGATTGCCCCATATCCGCCCATGGAAAGCCCGGCGATATAAGTGTCCTCCCTTTTATGGGAAAGCGGGAACATTTTACGGGTAATTTCCACCAGCTCCTTACCGATAAATTCACCATAGAAATTATTTGCCTTAGGCTGGTCCACATAGAACATATTATCCCCGGAGGGCATAACTACAACCAGATCCCTCTCCTCTGCCCATCTCTGGACATTTGTACCGGAGATCCAGTCCGTGTAATTACCGAATACGCCATGCAATAGGTATAAGGTTTTATAAGGCTTGTCCTCCCTGACCGGCATACCGGGAAATACCATTTTATCAACCGGCAAAATAACGTTCATCGGTACCGTTCTCATCAATGTTTTTGAAATGAAATTAACTTGTATCAACGCCATAGTAAACTCTCCTTACAACAATAATATGTCAACAATAACATGTTGTATCTATTATAAAGCATTTCATTCTATTTTGCGACCCTTATTTCTATTTTACCTCAACTCCAAGGAGCCTCGCTAATTCAGCCGCCTGGTATGTATCCACAATCATGCCTACCAGCTCCTTATAGCCATCCGATATGGTGATTCCCTCAATCTGACTCTCCCTGAAATCAATTCCCCTTAGAGGGGTTTTAAAAAAGTCAGCATTTATTAAGGAAACCTCCTTTAGCTCCATTTCCTTTAATATTGCCTCCGCAAGGCATACCTTCCTAAAATCCGAGGAGGTGATCACCACCTTCTGTAATTTGGAATGTTCAAAATTGGAGTACGAGAAATTAGAATCCAGGAACCGGACCTGCTTGAGGGTAGTGTTCTGGAACTTACTTCCGACACCCTTGCAGGATAAGAATTCTACCTGGCTGAAATATCCATTCTCAAAGGTGCAATTGGAAAGATCGCAGTTCTTAAAGCGGACGTTTGTAAAGCCCACTTTATGAAAGCTGCAATTAAGGAACCTGCAATGCTCGAATTCCACCTGATCGTAATCTATCCCGGACAAATCCTCCCCTGACAGATACTCGGAGGAAAACAGCAGTCCTTGTGCCGCAAGCTCCTGCTCCTGCAGCTCTATGACCTGGCTTAGCATAGGCCCCGCCTCCCGGATATTCATAATCTGCGGCATATTTATTTTAACCATCCCTTATCCCCCTTACCTCTAAAAAATTATTAAAATCCACCCACAAAATGCCCCTATACACTAACGCGGTGAATATGAGTGTCTTTATATCCATCTGGGCGCAGACCGGGCCTCCCGTGATTGCCTGCACTTGGCAATCATGGGATGTTAAAGGCAAGCCCAGGTGGATATAAAGACACTCATATTCACCTCACTACCTAAACCTTCCAGCCCTTAAAATGCTATGCCTTTTATCATACCATAACCAGATTAACAGGACAATGCCTAATCCATGACAGAAGTCCTCTATGAATATCCTCTATCCATGCCCCCAGAGGAAAAGCGCCGGTACCTTTCGGCTACCGGCGCTTTTCCTTTGCTCTATATTGTATTCCTTAATTTCCATCGGCAGTACCATTAGGTAGTACTACCGAACACATGAATCGAAAATTAGGATGGACAGCAAATTGATTCGTTGTGTTTATTCACAATGATTACAGTAGAACTTTATCACAATCTCACAAAAATGTCAATCGCTTAAAAGCTAATACTTGAATTTTTTTTCATATTTTTACGGTAACTGTCCTCCTAAACGTAGTAAAAATTGTATGATTCTACAATATCACTCTACAGCCACGCCTTTTTGCGGCATAATATTTGCATATAATGCCTTTTCGCTGGTTGCAATTATGGAATAAGTGATCCTGTCCTCCCCAAAAATGCAAGCCTCAGGGTATTTATGTTAAAATCATATCCAACCGGAGCCGGCACCACAAGGGTTCCGGCTCCGGTTGTCAAATATTTTCCCCAAAAAGCTTAGTCAATTAGTCGTAAAGGTTAGGAGCGATATTGTCATCGTTCATATTTTCAGATGTATACCACTGGCAGCCTGTGTCAACGCTTTCAACAGTTTCGCCATTAGCTGCTGCAACAGCCAATTTCACTGTCATGTAGCCGATGTTCATCGGATCCTGTGTAACGGCACCTGCCAATACCTTATTTGCCACAGCGGCCTTAATTACGGTACCTGCATCAAAGCCAACGCCGATTACCTTGTCAGCACCTAATTTGCCCAGGTTCTGGTCAGCAGTTACTAATGCTTCAGCAGAATGCTGGTTGGAGCCATAGATGCAGATAAATGCAGAGTTATTTAACATGTTCTGGGCGTCAATTACGGAAAGCTCTGTAGTAACGGAGGCAGGAACTGCAACCTGTATTACAATATCCGCACCTTCTACTACCTTTTCAAACTTCGCATGGCCTTCAACGGATACGGTGAAGCCGGCTGCCTCAACCTCTGCCTTCATCTCGTCAATGAAGCCCTGTCCGCGGTTGATGATGGATTCTGCTGTTGCATCCTGGGAAAGTACGCCGATTTTAACGCCTTTTGCTAATTTACCCTGGATTAATTTAAAGGTTTCCTGGGCAGCTAATACGCCCGCCTGATAGTTATCTGTAGAAGCATTTGCATAAACAGCGCCTTCCGGGGCGTTGGATACGCCGGAGTCAAAGCCGATAATCGGAATATGGGCATTCATGGATGCCGTGATACCGTCAAGGCAGGCCTCTGTATCAAGAGCCGCAAGGCCGATTGCAATTGGCTTCTGGTTAACTGCGTTATTTAACATCTGAACCTGGTCTGCAATGTCTGATTCCGTCGCAGGCCCTTCCATCTTAAGCTCAACATCGAACTCTTCCGCTGCCTTCTGGGCTCCTTGGTATACTGCCTGCCAATATTGGTGCTGGAAGCCCTTGGATACCAGGTATACCAGTCCGCCTTCTTTAGCCAAAGGATCATCCTGATTATCTGCAGCCCCATTATCTGTAGCGTCTGTGGATCCATTATCCGCTGCTTTCGTAGCAGAGGTGTCCGTATTCGTTGGTGCCGTAGTTCCTGTCTTACAGCCGGTCAGCATGGTTGCAAGTAAGGTTGTTGCAAGAATTACACTAAGTAGCTTTCTTTTCATTTTGAAATCCTCCCATATTCATTATAGATAGTTTTTTATAAAAACGTGTTTCCACATTTCTACCGTAGCATAGCCGGGGCTTCCAGCCTTAAGCGCCTCTTGGCGGCTCTTTACAGGTTTTAACTCCTGTCCTCTTCTTGGGTCTTTGCGGACTTTTTAACTCTTGCTTTCTTATTGGGGCGTTTGTTATATACGTCCATAAATACCGCAAGCACCAGTACTACACCTGTTATTAACTGCTGCCAGTAATTCATCAGCCCAATGAAGGGGAGACCGGTCTTTAATACAGCCATAATATATACACCGATAATAGTACCTGCAATGGTTGCCACACCACCCGCCATGGAGGTACCGCCGATTACTACGCTGGCAATGGCATCCATTTCGAAGCCGCCGCCGGCACCAGGTAATAAGGTGGAGTAGATTGCCGCGTAGGCAAGGCCTGCAATACCTGCAAAGGTTCCAGAAAATACATATGCAATGGTCTGGTATTTGTCTACATTGACGCCGGATAGCCTGGTGGCTTCCTTGTTGGAGCCAAGTGCCAATATGTAACGGCCCGTGCGGGTCTTGTTTAGTACGATTGACATGATGATTGCCATGATCATCAGAAGAATAAAGCCGGTAGGTACCAGGTATTGGTTGCCTGCCACATCCGTGTAATTAATTTTGAAAATATAGCGGAACCATCCTCCATTCTGTCCGACCTGGGGCCAGGACACGCTCTGCGCTTTCGTAAAGATAGAGCCAAAGCCTTTGGATACCAGCATGACACCCAAGGTTGCAACGAAGGGAGGCAAGCCTAGCTTCGACACCATAAGACCGTTGCATAAGCCGAAGAAGATACCGATCAGGACACAGATGATTAAACATAACGCCAAGGGAACTCCGTCCCTGACAAATAGGGTGCCAGATATTAAGGACGAGCAGACAAGCACCGTACCAATGGAAAGGTCAATACCTCCCGTGGTGATCGCATAGCATACACCGATTGCCATAAAACCAATGTAATAGGATGCATCCATGATGCTTACAAAGGTGGTATATTGGCGGAAGGCCGGGCTTGCGATGCAAAAGAACGCAAACAATACAATCAGCGCCAACAGCGCAATCAGTCTCTGGGTACCGATCATTTTAACGACCGGGTTATTTTTTAATTTTTCCATTTCTTTCTCCTCCATTATCCTTCATTTACTATCGTAGCGGCATGCATAATGCCTTCCTGGGTCGCATCCTCAATATTTAACTCACCAGTGATCCGCCCCTCACTCATTACCACAATCCGGTCACTCATACGGAGGATCTCCGGTAATTCGGAGGAAATCATGATAATTGATTTTCCGCTTGCCGCTAATTCGTTCATCAAATGATAGATCTCGCTCTTTGCACCGACATCGATACCCTTGGTAGGCTCATCAAAGATCAGGATATCGCAGTTTCTGACCAGCCATTTCGCAATAACTACCTTCTGCTGGTTGCCGCCGGACAGATTCTTTACAAAGGCGCTGATTCCAGGAGTTTTTGTTTTCAGGTCATCCACATATTTCTGTGTGATCTTATCCTCTTTTTTCTTATCAATGAATATCCCTTTTGTGAATTTCTCCAGGGATGCCATGGTGGTATTCTCGGAAATGGTCTTATCCAGGATAATTCCATACCGTTTTCTATCCTCGGAAAGATATCCGATACCATATTGGACCGCATCAATGGGTTTGGTTATGGATACCTTTTGGTTGTTGATGAGGATTTCCCCGCTGTCAATGGAATCAGCCCCGAAGACCGCCCGGACCGTTTCCGTCCTTCCTGCACCCATAAGGCCTGCGAAGCCAAGGATTTCACCCTTATGCAGCTTGAAGCTTACATTCTTCACCATCTTGCCTGCATTCAGATCCCTCACCTCGAGCACTACTGGCGCATCCTTTGCCACATTGCTCTTTTGCTTCGGCTCCTCGTAAATGACACGGCCAACCATCATATTGATGATCTCCTGCTTGGTACATTCATTGGAATAGGCCGTTCCAACATATTCCCCATCCCTCATTACGGTCAGTCTGTCGGTAATCACCTTGATCTCGTCCATGCGGTGGGTGATGTAGACAATTCCCATGTCCTTTGCCTTCAAGTCCCGTATGATGATGAATAGTTTCTCAATCTCCGAATCAGTCAGGGCTGCCGTCGGCTCGTCAAATATGATGACCTTGGCATCCTTTGATATTGCTTTTGCAATCTCACACATCTGCTGCTTACCTACCGTAAGGTTGCCCATAGTCTCCGCCGGATCGATGTCTATGTTCAGAAGCTTAAAGAGCTTGGCCGCTTCCTCATTCATCAGCCTGTCATTGATGAATTCCCCTCTCATCATCTCCCGCCCGATGAAAATATTCTGGGCCACCGTCAGATGGTTAATCAGGTTCAATTCCTGATGGACAATAGAGATTCCTGCCGTCTGGGCATCCTTTGGATTTGTAAAATCCACTTCCTTCCCCTCGTAGACGATATTGCCGCTGTCCTTGGTATAAATACCCGTCAATATTTTCATCAGGGTGGATTTACCGGCACCATTCTCACCTAACAGAGCGTGTACCTCACCTTTTCTCAGCTCAAAGCTGACTTTTTTCAAGGCATGCACACCGGGGAATGATTTGTCTATTTCCTTTGCCTTTAATATTACTTCTCCCACTTTGTCACCTTCCATTCTACCAATTCATTCTAAGCTACCAATCTAACCTGTTTCATCCGGCTGTTTGGTTCAGCCTGGCTTGATCCAACTGTTTCATCCGGCCTGCTTATCCAACCTATTTAATCCAGCTGTTTGATCCGGCCTGCTTATCCGGCTTGTTTAATCCAGCTGTTTGACCCGGCCTGCTTATCCGGCTTATTTAATCCAGCTGTTTGACCCGACCCGCTTGATCCGGTCTGGCGATACGCCCTCCCAGCATGCTACCCTCGCGCATCCTTTCCATCACGCTTTCGATTATAGCCGCCATCCCCCCCTGTTTTGAATGGATTATCTTCCGTGGATGGTGCAAATTATTCTGGCAGGTTTCTCCTTCTTTGCCTCACAAATTGTCAAAAAAAATCAGTCTGGCAGCTACTCTTTGCCAGACTGGTCGTCCTTTTTTCCAAATATATATTTTTTTCTATAACAGGTGGATTTTTTTCTATGGTAAGTATATTTTTTTCTATATCAAGTGGATTTTCTCTATGGCAGGAACATTTTTCCCTGCCATAGGTATGGTTGTCTCTGCAGCAGGTATAATTTTTTCCATTATAAGTATATTTTTTTCTGCCATCTCTTTTCTGTCAACTCTTTTCTGCTATCTTTCTTCTGCTGTCTTTTTCCTATTGTCCCTTTCAATTCCCATAGAACGGGAATAATACCTCCTGGTTTTCCGGGTCGTACATATTATCCTTGGTGATTAGCAGGGAGCCGGAATCAATGTTCGCAGGCCAGGTATCCTGGGTGATGCTTTTGACAGCGGTCTCAATCCCAAGATAGCCCATGCTATAGGCTCTTTGCACTACAATGGCAGAAAATACTCCTTCCTCCAAAAACTTGATCTCTTCCGTGGAATTATCAAAGCCGATCATCAGGATCTCTCCTCCAAGTCCCTTTTCCACCACGGCCCTTGCCGCACCTACTGCTGAATTCTCATTTAAGCAGGCAAGGCAGTCAATATCATACTTCTCCAACAGTTTCATGGCTTCCTGATACCCTATGTCATAACTTGAATTGCTGTAAACCACTTCCACGATCTGGGATGCATAGTCCCCCAGGGCATCCCTGAACCCCTTCTCCCGCTCCTCTGCCGTAGAAGAATTTTTTACATGGGACACGATACCGATGACAGAGGATTTATCTATATTCTTCTTCGCATATTCCCCCATCTTTCTCCCCGCCTGGTAATTATCCGTAGCAACAATTGCATCCTGGATATTCTCCGAGGTTACGGAGTCGATATAAATCAGCCTGATTCCGGCTTTCTTCACCTGTTTTAGCACCTCCAGGTTCTTTTCCAGGGAATTCGGTGAAACCACGATTACATCCGGTTTTTTCTCAATCGCCTCAAGGATCCGCCTGTTTTGCCCCTCAATATCCGTCTCCTCCTCCGGCGCCACTATTTCCAGGGTCGCCTCATTCTCCTTTGCTGCCATTTCTGCCCCTGCAATCAGGGAAACCCAAAAATCCGTACCGGATTTTCGTTTTGGAATGTATATGACATAAGGCATCTCCGTCCTCGTATCCACAATTATTTTGACTGTGAATACTATACCCGCCGCTGCTATCAGCACTGCGGCTATAATAATAAATATCTTCCTTTTCTCCATGCTCCCCTCCAATACAAATGCCACCTTATTGCAGATAGGGAACCGTAATGCTTACCGTGGTTCCTTCCCCTAATTTACTTTCATAGCATACGCCGTAATCCTTCCCATAGTATAACTGCAGCCGGCTATGGACATTCTGTACCCCGACCCTCTTAGAATCGGCGGAACCGGTCTGTACAAGGATGCTTTGGAGCTTTTCCTCCTCCATGCCCATTCCGTTATCCTTAATCTGGATTACCACATCAGCCCCGCGTACAAAGCCCGTAATCTGGATAAGCCCCTTACCTTCCTTATACTTAATCCCATGGTAAATCGCATTTTCCACCAGGGGCTGCAGCACCAGCTTTGCAATGGGTACCTTCAAGACCTCCTCGTCCACATGGATCTCATACTCCAGCTTGTCCTGGTAGCGCATCTTCTGGATAGTCAGGTATTCCTTCACATAATCAATCTCACGCTCAACGGTCACCAGCTCATCCTCATTGCTGATGCTCTTCCTAAGCAGCTTTGACAGGGCGGAGGTCATCTGGATTACCTCCTCCGTCTTGCTGCTTTCCGCCATCCATATGATGGAATCCAGGGTATTATATAAGAAATGCGGGTTGATCTGCGCCTGCAGCGCGCGAAGCTCACTCTTCCTCTTCGCCTCCTGCTCCGCTTTGTTGTTCTCGATCAGCTGGCGTATTTTATAAATCATAATCCGGAAGGAATTTTGCAGATGCCCGATTTCATTCATAGCATCCGAATCCTCCAGTTGGATGTCGAAATTACCGGTCTCCACCTCCTTCATGGATTTGCGCAGCTCCTTGATCGGTTTTGTCAACGCATTGGAGAAAATGACCGCCAGCACAGTCGCCAGCACCAGCAGGAGGATGGCCAGCACAACATACATCCGCCTGGTCTCATTCATCTGCTCCATCATCTCGCTCTTATAGCTGACTCCAACCACGGTCCATCCAGTATTTTCTGATTTTGCTGTAAAATATATCTTATCCCCGTCAGCCGCGAGGTAGCTTCCTCCCTTATTTGAGAGAATTTCCTCAATATTTTCTTCCCTTACACCGCTGTAAATCAGCTGCTGCTTCGGATGATAGATAATATTTCCCTGGTCATCCACGATAAATACATAGCCCCGGTTGCTCAAATCAATGCTTTCACACAGGCTGCTGATAAGGCTGTAATTCAAATCAATGAAAAATACTCCCTCCAGCCCGCCGGTTTCCGGGTTGGTGATCCCATTACTCAGGGTAACGACCCACTGGTAATCATCTGCCACGATATTCTGGACATGGGATGTGGTTAACACCGTATTTCCCTTCAAAGCCTCCTGGAACCATTCCATCCTCTGATAGTCCACATTTTCATTCATGGTGACATACCGGTCATTGATCAGATAGCTTCCATCCCTTCCTATGATACCGATGTTATGGATATCCTGCCTTGTCTCGCGGAGTACGGAGAACTGGGCGCTTATGGTCTCCCCGATTACCTCCTTTTTGCCGGCGTCGGCATAGGTGAAGAGATACTCCTTTACGTCCTCATTGTTTATCTCAAGCTGGGCAACATTCTCCATGTAGGAGATATAGGTATCAATATTGCGGTTAATCTGTTCGTTTAACTGGGTCACATAGTCGGTGGCAATGGAAAACACCACCTTTTCTCCCCGTGAATAGGATATTGTTGCGAAAATAAGCACGACAGAAACGATAAGCACCGTAAAGGACAGTACTATCGTTGTCCGGATACTTTTAAATTTAAGTAATTTTGACATTAATCCAGCCATCACCCGTTTTCCTATCTCCCGCTCTTGGCATACTCTGACGGCGTCATCCCTGTCACCTTTTTAAATATCAGGCTGAAATAATGGGGATCCTTATAGCCCACCCGCTCAGCAATCTCATACGCCCTGTAATCCGTAGTATCCATTAATTTTTTTGATTTCTCTATCCTGATCCTGGTAAGGGCCTCAACAAAGGTCTCTCCTGTATGGTTCTTAAATATCACACTAAAGTAACTTATACTGACACCCAGATAGGAGCAGACCATGCTCAGGGACATGTTGGGATCCATATAGTTTTTCTCGATATAATCCATGGCCAGGACGGACTGCCTCCTGCCCTCGCCCTCCTTTTGTCCTGCCACCTTATCCATGATGCTAAAGCAGATATTGATAAATGCGCTTTTTACATCCTCCAGATATTTATTATCCGGCAGCTTCTTCATCATAGACCGCTCCTCCAGATATTCCTTTTCCGCCCTTTCATTAGATTCAACAGCTATGATGATGGAAAGCAGCGTGTTCTGGATATATAGGATGATATCCTTTTTCAGGCAGCAATTCTCTAAGATATCTGAGAACAGGGCTTCAATTTCCTGCTCCAATTCCTCCTTACGGTTCAGCTTGATACAAAGGCTTAGCTTATCACTCCAGTGATGAACCGGAATATGGCCGTTTATATACTTCCTCTCCTTTAAATCAGCGCCATGGATATAATCCTTCTTTTCTGACAGGAATTTATACTTCAACGCTTCCTTCGCGCTTTGGCAGGAATCCCTCCAGCCGTAAGGCTCCCTTACGGTCTCCCCGACCACCACGCTCACCTTAATCTTTACGAAATCCCAAAGCGCCTGCAAAATTCTGTCGCAGACCCGCTTTACCTCCTCCAATAATTCCTCTTCCCCATCTGCGGCAAATAATAGTGCCGTTTTTTGCTCGGACAGATGGACCATAATTCCCTGTTTATTGCCTTCCATAATCTCATTCGCTATGTTTCCGATGGTAAAGTCCACCAGATCCTGTTCCTGATCCGGGTAAATCATACAAAATTCTGACGCATCCTCCAAATCCAGCAGTGCCACGGCATAATACTGTCCCCGCAGCTGGATCCCGAGGCTTTGCATTTGCTCAAATACATCCTGCTTTGAATATTTTTCTTCCAACAGCTTTCTTAAGAACCGTTCCCTCAGCACCGGTATATTTTTCTGGTATTCTGCCTGGATCCTCTCTATATGGGCCTTCTGCCTGGCATCCTCCTCCAGGCTGAGCTTTACCCTTTTTAGAACCTCCTTCAGCTCAAGGGAGGTCACAGGCTTCACAATATATTCCTTCACATGGTATTCCAGGGCATGCCTTGCATACTCGAATTCATCATAGCCGCTGAGTATTACCACCTTTGTATCAGGATGCTTCCGGTATACATAGCTGGCCAGCTCCAATCCGTCCATATATGGCATGCAGATATCGGTAATGACCAAATCCGGCCGTTCCCTCTCAATATATCCGATTGCATCCTGTCCATTTTCCGCCGCACCGACCAGATAGAACCCCTGGTCCTCCCAAGGAATATTCGTGCTAATAGCCTCCCTGGTTAAAATCTCGTCATCCACCAGCAATACTTTGAACATGTTCATTCTCCTTTTTTACCATGAGTTCCCACGGTTTTCTCCATCAGGCAGATGGAATGCGGGGATTTCCCCATAATTATTATAAGGGCTTGAACCGCTTTACAAAATCGATTATCTTCCTTAAATAGTGTAATATTTTCTTTCAAGATTTCTATCACATGTCCCTGGCTGCACCTTCTATACCTCTGCCTTTTCATCCAGCCAATCCCTATCCCTTTATGGCAAAAACAGCCTCTGGGATAAAATCAGGTTACATTTTCCGGTATAAATTCCTTCATAAAGCTTTGGATACGTTCAATCACGTCCACATCGCCGACGACAAAAATAGTGTCCCCTTTCTCAAAGCCCCCGTAGGGTCCGGGAGAAACAATGAGGGACTCCTTCCTTTTGATGGCAATAATTGTTGCACCTGTATTTTGCCAGAACTTCGTATCTGTCACGGTGCGGCCAACGATCTGGGAGCTGTCGTCAATTTCAATCTCAAGGGGAGTGAGGACGCTTAAGTTCTTTAGGCGGTCAGAATAGTCCACAATTTTATCTATTTTATCATTAATGGTATTTTCAATTTCTTTTTTCTGGGCGAGCAGGACTTTTACATCACTCTTTAGGGAGCGTATGGTTTCCTTGTTCTGGAATTTTTTCACGAAGGAATATGCGTTGCTTAAGGAAGCTATGCGGATCCCGCTGCCCTGGGTTGGAACCACTACCTCCATATCCTCCAGCAGGTTGACAGCCCTGCGTATCGTCTCAGGCGATACATTATATTCGCTGGCAAGCATGGAACGTCCAAAAATCCTGTTTCCTTCCTTAAATTCACCGTTGCATATCCTGCCCGCCAGATCCAATGCAATTTTCATATATCTGGGAGAATCAATTCTCTGACTCATATTGTGTCCCTCCTGGGTAATCTTGTACATACAACACAGTATACCACTATTATGCCCAGATTTAAAGTGGCAGGAGCCTGTCTGCCCCTGCCACTTTAAT
>JARKQP010000334.1 GCA_029974875.1 Mobilitalea sp. | reverse complement strand
GGTGAAATATATAACCATTTTAAGGATAAGCAATATCAGGTCATTACAGTTGCGGCCCATTCGGAGACAGGGGAGCTTTTGGTGGTCTACCAGGCTCTCTATGGGGATTTTAAGACCTATGTCCGGCCCCTTGATATGTTTGTCAGTGAGGTAGACCATGTGAAATATCCTGAGGTAAAGCAGAAATTCAGGTTTGAGCTTAAGTGCACCCCACAGGAGCGCCTATATGGAAATGGAAAGGCAGCAGCGGGAGAAAAGGAGGCTGAGGCTACAGAGGAAAAGGAGGCTGGAGCTGTGGAGCATATTGGGGACGTGGGAAAGCCGGAGACTGTGTCTGGTTCCCAGGAATCTGGTATGGAACCTGATATGCAGGAGAACCAGGGAGAAGTAAGCCCTTTATTGATAACCTTTTTGGATGCACAGTCCTACAGCAAGAAATTAGAGGTTTTACTTACCAATAAAAAACGCCTGGATGACAGGATTATAACCGACATGGCGGTTTCCCTTGACCTTACGGTGGATGAAGGGCCATTGGAAGCAAGAATCCAGGAGTTAGCCAATTGTCTGACGGCAATGAGCCGCTTTGAAGACCGCAGGCTACGGTAATAAGGTTACGGTTGGGGTAATTGGGATTACGTAAAAGAAAAATAGCCTTGGCTTTGTGTGCAAATAGCCGGAGGGTGTTGCAAAATAGAAGAAGGATACCCATATGGCAGATATCAAGGATAATCCTGCAATGTATGGTGCCAGAGCTTCTTTTTGCAACACCCTCCGGATTCTGTTATCCTACTTCCAGGTTATGTTGACAGCTGTCTTTATGCTTTTTGATTGTTATTTGCAGTATATAAACACCTGGGACATCCCCTTATTCTAAATTCAGCTTCCGTCTAAACAGGAAGTCCGTGCCCAGGTAAAATGCAATGCCTGTTACTAGCAGGAAGACAAGTGAGGATGGGAATACGACCTGGGGAATGGAATTAATATCCTGGAAGGTGTGGCCAAAAGCTAAATTACCAAGAGCCATAGCAGCAACGGATAGAACCTGTAGTATTATACTTAATGCAATATAGGCTCCTATGGAACCGAGGATTTTATGTCCGTTTATTAATTGGCCAATGGCAATGGAGACATAGACCATAAATGTTCTGTTAATAGAACTGAGCAGAATAATTAATATGAGCTCTGTATAAAATAGGACCGCATAATTGCCAAATTCGGAAGAAACCTAGCTCAAGAACTGCGCAAAAGCTCGCATCAAAT
>JARKQP010000321.1 GCA_029974875.1 Mobilitalea sp. | reverse complement strand
TATCTTCGATTATCCGGCAGGAGACCTGGCGAAGGGCGGCGGAGGCGGGCTGGCATATTTTCTGGCGGTACAGCTGACGCTGGCTATTGCCCAGGTAATTAATTTCTTTGCCCAAAGAAATGTAACCTTCAAATCTAATGGGAGTATTAAAAAGGCCGCCTTTTGGTATGTCGTCGCATTTGTCCTTATTACCCTGGGGGCAGCAGCTTTACAGGGGATTTATAAAGCCCCGGTCTACCGTCTGCTGATCAATACCTGGGGCATGGGAAAGGCAGGGGAGACAATAGCGGATGTGGTATCAATGCTTATCAACTGCGCCGTTTCCTTCTGGGTGTATTTTCCGATCCTGAAAATTATTTTTAAGAAGCAGGAATAGGGACAAGGAAAGTAGCAGGTTATGTAGTCCAAAATGACAGGATATGCTTAAGCTATGGAAAACTCAACCAGGAATATGTTAACATCCTTCTACGGCCAATTTCTTTGGTTAATATTTATAATTTATCATGAAAGGGGAAAGAAAAATTATGAAAAAGAACAAATTGTGGACCGGCTTATCCTCTGTCTTTTCATTCCTGCTGTGCTTTGCGGTTATCGGAACGAACTGCGCCCTGGGCTATGCCAGCACAATCAATGGAGCCCTTGGTATCACTACCAGCAAGCTTGTTAGTACGGGGGATGAGGATACGGCGGATACCGGATACTACAAGAGCGGGTACGGAGAATTAAATGGGGATAACCTAAAAAAGTTGATTGCCGATACCCACGCACAGACGGTTGCGGAGGAGGAAGAAGGAGCCGTACTTCTTAAGAATGATAATAACGCATTGCCTCTGTCCCAGGATGAGCTCCATGTGACCTTATTCGGCCATGCAGTAGCCCAGCCCTTGTTCAGGAACAGCTCCGCTGGTTCCAATGCTTCCACGGGGGAGGAAGGTATTGACCTGTATCACGGACTGAAAAATGCAGGCTTTAGCATCAACGATACCTTATTTAACGCCTATGTAAACAGCTCCACCAAGCGTGGCGTAGCAGGCTTTAATTTTGCCACCCAGGAAACAACTACCTGGGACTTTGGTGAAGAGGACATTTCCTTCTATACGGATGAGCTGAGAGCCTCCTGGGAAAATGATTATAATGATGTGGCAATTGTAATGCTGGCTAGACAAGGCGGTGAAGGAAGTGAATTATTCATGGAGGATCCGGAGGAAGGCATCAGCCAGCTCGCTCTGCACCAGAAGGAAAAGGATCTGCTGGACATGATCAAGGCTTCCGGCAGGTTTAAGAAAACTATAGTGCTGGTTAACAGCGGAAATCCCATGGAGCTGGGATGGCTGGAGGAATATGGTGTGGATGCATGCCTTTGGATTGGCTGTCCCGGAGAAAAGGGCTTTGAGGGTGTGGCAAACCTCCTGACGGGAGCGGCAAACCCTTCCGGCCGTCTGGCGGAAACCTATGCTGTGAATTCCCTGTCTGCTCCGGCTTGTGTGAACAACAGCTTTAACAACCAGACCTGGACGAATCTGGAGGAGGTGTTGAAAAATACAGGGGATTCAGAGGAGGAAGCTTCCTATTATGCTGTTCAGGCAGAAGGAATTTATATAGTCTATAAATACTATGAGACCAGATATGAAGACCTGATCCTTGGCAGATACAATGCCAATGGGGCAGCAGGCTCCTCTACGGGGAAGGCCTGGAATTATACGGAGGAGGTTTCTTATCCCTTTGGATACGGATTGTCCTATACAGCCTTTGACCAGAAGCTAGACAGTGTGGAGGTCGGGGAGGATGGGATCCAGGTTAAGGTGACGGTTACCAATACAGGCTCCGTTGCAGGGAAGTCTGCTGTCCAGGTTTATGCGCAGACGCCCTCTGGTGGATATGAACAGGAGAACCTCGTTGAGAAGTCTGCAATCCAGCTGCTGGACTTTGGAAAGACCGGGCTGCTTCAGCCGGGTGAATCGGAGACCTTGACAATCCAATGTGATAAGTATCTTCTGGCAAGCT
>JARKQP010000756.1 GCA_029974875.1 Mobilitalea sp. | reverse complement strand
CGGCACTTTATTGTATTGACCAGTATTTTTCCCTTGATTGAAAGTCTTTTTATATTGCATAGATAAATCATAAAATAAGGGCTGCCGCACCAGTGGTTTGAAAACCATAAGTGCGGCAGCCCTACCTAAAAATCAATATATCTGCATGCTGTTTATTTATCACGGGGGTCAAACTGAATATAAGCGGTTTCAAAAACAATCTTATCGTTTTTTACTATATAGGTCTCTACCCCAAAAACTTTTGAGTTATTTTTCTCAAATACATGCAGGGCGTAGCCATCAATGCATTCCTGCCTGATAATATTAGTGGGATATTCATCGCTCATGAGAACTTCATATTGCAGGCATTTCTTGATAAGCTCCTTAATTGCTTCATGTCCTTTTACAGGCTTGTCCCATAAGTTGGTTATCACAATTGCATCTTCCGCATAGTCCTTTATAATAATATCCGCGTTCATAGATGCCATGGCATCCCCATGCCGGTTTACGACGTCCAATACCTTTGATTTTCCCATAATTATCCCTCCTTTCCTCAATAATTATCTTCCAATTTGCTCTATACGTCTTCAATTACTTTATACGTCCTCAATAGCTGCCAGGATATGATTTACAAAATCATCATCATTAAAGACATTGGGACCCATTCCTACCCGGGCAATTACCATATCCAGAGAAGGGATAACATACAGCCGGTTTGACTTATGCCCAACCATAAAGAAGGCATCTTTAGGAATCCTGGCGCCGCTTTCCTTTGACTTATTCCAGAATCCCAATCCATAATTACTATTATACGGCTGAGACGGGGCTACGGCCTCCTTTATATAATCTGCCGGAATAATCTGCGTGCCTTCCCAAACACCATCCTGCAGTAACAGGTAGCCAATGCGGGCGAAATCCCGGAGCGACACGTTAAAGCCCTCCTCCCCTGCTGTGTAGATGGGACTGTTATAACCGCCAAATGATTCCCAAAACCATTCCTCCACACCAATAGATCCTAAAAACTTCTTCCTTGCATAATCAGCCATGCTGCATCCTGCCACGTTTTGGAAGACAAGGGACAAAAGTGCATAACCGGCACAGCTATAATCCCATGAAGTACCCGGATCATATGCGAGCTTTTCAAATGCTGATCCGTCCGTACCTTTGATACAGCCTAAAATATAATCAATCTCGCTTTCCTGGGGCAAAATTCCATAAATCCCCAACGCACCAGTATGTTCACCCGGAATTCCTGAGCTCATAGCTAACAGCTGACGGATTGTGATATCCTTTTTCCTCCCGTCCGTCAGGGGAGTGCCTTTAGGCATGTAGTCATATGCCTTGCTGTCGAGGGAAAAACCTTCCTTCTTTTTCTCCTCCAGCAATATGCCAAACACCAGGCTCGTCATGGCCTTGCTGCAGGAATAGACATGGATAAGGGAATTGGGGCGCATATCAGGCGCATAGTATTCGGCAGCTAAATACCCATTTCTGACAATTGCAATACCATAGGTTTCGCCAGCATAAAAGAATTCCTGAAGCTTTGCGAAAATATCGAGCTGCTCACGCTTTAAGCCGCATAAGCTTTTTAGTTCTTTATCATTTGCAGGCCTTCGCCATGTGCCTTTAGATTTTGCCGGTGGATAATAAATTTGATTGCTCATTCTTTCACCTCTCCTATAAATATTCAGACAAATACCTTTATTTTTACTTTACGAACCCACCGGACAAAGGCAGCCAGTCCAGCACCCTTTTTAAATGGGGATCCCAGCAATTCCAGTCGTGCCTGCCCGGTTCCTCCAGATATGTAATCTCCAGGCCTCGTTTTTTCATCTCCGCAATGGGTCCCGGACAGATCTCTTTGGTGATAATGTCGTCCGTACCATTTGCTGCATACATTAGTGGCTGCTTTACACCGCTGGCAATCAGATCCTCTGCCATAGTAGCCAAATCATGTATATGGGGATTGTAATACTGGCCGTTCTCTCCGCAAATAGAAATCAGGATATTATTTTGCAGCTCACTAAAATTATCACCATAAGCTTCCCGGAATGTCAGTCCTCCTGAAAGCGAAAATGCCGCTGCATAGTTCTGGGGATTACGAAGTGCCGCTGCAAAAGCCCCAAAGCCTCCCATTGACATTCCACCTATGAAATTATCTTCTTTTTTGCCCGACAGGGGGAAGACCGAACGCATTATTTTAGGCAGCTCTTCTGTATAGTAATCATAGTATTTTCCTGCATGTGGAATATTGCAATACCAACTGTTGCCAACGTATGGCATCACCACCGCAAGCTGTTTCTTCTGGGCGTACTCTTCGATACGTGAAAAACGTAAAGCCTCACTATTATCGCCGGTGCCACAGTGGAGAAGCCACAAAGTCTGATATTTCTCTCCTCCCTCCGGTACCCGGAGCGTATCGCCATCTTCCATATTGGAGACGTTTGGCAGAGGTAATATTACATTAACATTCGTATTTGTCATAAGACATTGGGAATAAATAGAACATTGAAATAGTGCCATATTAAAGTTCCTTTCCTTGGTATTAATAATAAAGGGGCTTTTGCAAGTCCCCCTATTATTACAATTAAAAATTATTTATCAAACCCATTTGTTTTATAAAAATTGATAAATTCATCTACATTTGAGCTATTAATAAATGTAGGCTCAATAATAGCATCCTCTACATAGGTAGAGTCGATCTCACCACTTTGCAGCTTTGCCACCCTATCTGCATATGCCTCAATATATTTCTGGGAATCCTGATAACTGGTAGCACGGATAATCCCGTCTTTTACCGCCTCACAACCCTCGTAAAGACCGTCAATACCATATACATATACATCATCCTTGGTTCTTCCGGCAGCATTCAGTGCCTCTATTGCCCCCAGTGCCATTACATCGCTTTCACTAAGGACGCACGTAATCTTATCGCCATAAGCAGTAATCCAGTCATCCGTAACAGCCATTGCTTTGGCTTTATCAAAACCTGCAAATTGTTCATCCAGGATGGTGATGTCAGTGCGGGCAGCAAGGGCATCATGGAACGCCCTGCCACGCTCTTCAGAGCCGTAATATCCCTGTAAACCTCTTAACAGCACCACGCCTGCACCCTCCGGGATTTCATCTACCGCTGCTTTGGCAACAATGCTGGCCAAATCATATTCATTAACCCTGAATACAGAAGCAAGGTCTTTCGCCCATGGATAATCGTTGGTGGTTAGGATAACGTTAGTTCCGTTTTCTTGTAATTGCCGGACGATTTCCGTCCGGTCAGACATTGTGCCGACAATCACAAGACTATAATCGCCAGCAAGCGCTATCTGGTCAAGAAGCGTCCCAGTTTCTGCTTCATCCCAGTTTTTATTGTCCATGATAGTTACTTCAACATTATCTCCATGCTCTTCCAGGTATTTTTTCCCCAAGGTACTGGTCTGGTTATGCCAGCTATCGTTTACCATGGTAATCCATGCAACTTTGAAGACATCACCAGATTTCTCTCCTCCAGAACCCTCCTGTTTCTTGGAACACGCCGTTAATACAGATACCAGCATTACAGCAACCAGCAATACGCTTAAAATTTTTTTCATCTTAAATACCTCCATTTTTTATTTTATCTGGAAACACGTCTTGATCTGGTCAGAGTGTCAAGACCAACAGCAACAACAATCAATAAACCATATACAATGTTCTGAATATAAGATGGTATACCCAGAAGATTCAGTATATTATTGATGATACCCAATACAAGGGCTCCAATGATTATCCCCCATGCCGAGCCTGTACCTCCTGCAAAGCCTACGCCACCGATAATCGCTGAGGTAAGGCCTGTTCCCTCGTATCCAACAGCCGATGCCGGCATACCTGCATTAATACGCGATGCATATACAACCGATGCAAGGCCGATGAAACACCCGGAAAGAAGGAAAGAAAGCAGGATTGTTTTGTTAATATTAATACCCGAAGCCCTGGCAGCCTCCTTGTTGCCACCAATAGCATAAAAGCTTCTTCCAAGCTTTGTACGCTCCAACAGCACCCACAGGATAAAAGCACAGATAAACATAACAATAATAGAATTGGGAATCCCGAAAACCTGCCCCTGCCCTAACACCTTAAATCCCGGGTCAATTTTGGTAATGCTCGTTCCCCCTGTGATTAAATATGCCAAGCCACGTACCGCGCTTTGCATACCCAATGTCGCAATAAATCCAGGGATTTTAAAATAAACCGTAAATAATCCTGAAGCAAAATTGACTACCGCACCAGCAACAATTGCTACGATTATAGACAGCAGCATGGAGCCTGTTCCTATGTAAACGAATACGGAAACACAGCTTACAAATGCAACAGTTGAACCGGCTGCAAGGTCTATATTACCTGAAATCAGCAAGATACTTTCACCAAAAGCCAGCAGCGCAAACACACAAATCTGCCTTAAAATATTGCTGAGGTTTGTGACGGTCAAAAATTTGTCATTTAAAAACGCACATACGATCATCATCAAAACCATAATTAAATAGATGCTGTATTTTGCAGCAAACTCTATTGCACGGTCTTTTGCCGATATTTGTTCTCCCATTTTATTTTCCTCCTGTAGCCAACTTCATAATACGTTCCTGCGTCATTTCCTCTTTGGTCACTTCCCCGGCCAGCTTTCCTTCGCTGATAACATAGGTCCTGTCACACATTCCCATCAGTTCAGGCAGTTCAGATGAAATCATAATGACTGCAATACCCTTTTCTGCTATTTCATTCATGAGTTCATATATTTCATACTTTGCGCCCACATCAATCCCCCGGGTGGGTTCATCCAGCAAGAACACATTGGAGTCAGACAAAAGCCATTTTGCAAGCACCACTTTTTGCTGGTTGCCGCCGGACAGCTTTGCTACCTCCATATTATAGGAGTTTGCCTTTATCCGCAGCCGTCCAAAATAATATTCGACCTCCTTCTTTTCCCTCCGAAGATTCAGCAATAGTCCCGGGGACAGCTTTTTCAGGTTCGGAAGCACAATATTTTCCCTAATGCCGCGCACACCTATGAATCCAAGCTTCCTCCTGTCCTCTGTAGCCATAACTACTCCGGCATCTACGGCTGCCCGCACAGACTGCGCTTTGTACTTCCTGCCCTTTACCAATATTTCACCGCTGTTGTATGGATCCAAGCCGCTGATTGCCCTTACAATCTCGGTACGTCCTGCCCCTACAAGACCTGCCATTCCAACAACCTCACCGGCCCGCACATACATGCTGATATCTTCAAAGACACCTTTTTGGGTAAGGTTTTTTACCTCAAGAACCACTTCTCCCGGTTTTGAAGCACGTACAGGGTAAATATTATCCACCTCCCTGCCTACCATCATAGTTATGATATCGTTCTCCGTAAACCGGCCGATCGGCGCTGTCTCGATAGATTTACCATCGCGGATTATGGTGACATAATCGCTGAGCTGGAAGATCTCTTCCATCTTGTGGGAAATATAAATAATCGTACAGCCCTTGTCACGCAGGCGCTTTATTTTGTCAAAGAGCCGTTCAGATTCATGAAGTGTCAGGGATGAAGTGGGTTCATCCATAATAAAAATATTGGCATTTTCGGTAGTAGCCTTGACAATTTCAATCATTTGCGCATCGGAAATCCGGATTGTGCTCATGGTGGTGGTAGGCTTTAAGCCTATCTTTTCTTCATCCAGTATCTCTCTGGCATTGGCGTACATCCTCTTCCAGTCTACCAGCCCAAATTTATTCACCGGCTGGTTTCCCAGGTGCAAGTTTTCCGCTATTGAAATTTCAGGAACATACACCAGCTCCTGAAAAATCATTGAAATCCCAAGAGCCTTTGCATGGATAGGGGACAGCACCTGTTCTTTCTTCCCGTTGATGATGAGCTCTCCTCCATCCGGCTTATACATGCCGTTCAGGATCTTCATCAGAGTGGACTTTCCTGCCCCATTTTCGCCAACAATGGAATGCACTGTTCCCTTTCGGACATCAAAACTTACATTATCCAACGCTTTGACCCCAGGAAAACTTTTTGAAATATTCTTTACTTGTAAAGCATATTCTTCTGCCATGTTCTCCTCCCTTCTCGCCTACTTATACACATGACCTGTTTTCCGCCTATTTTATGTACAGAACACAGGATAAAGGCTCCGTGTATAGCAGTTGTTTTCTCTGGCTTGTTTTCAATTTTATCATTTGGAACCATTGTTAGTCAATATAGTTTACTTACAACATTTACTTTCTTTTGTTGTGCAGTTTCACTAATTAATCCTATTTTTTAATCCCAATAATTATATTATTTCCCATTTCCTTTATCTCCCAACCGATGCTTAGCGGGATATTTGAAAAGCTGGAAGAAATACATAGTAAGAAAAGGCGTGCTGCAAGACTAACGGATAAATGTTAGTTTGCAACACGCCCTCTGTATTTGACATCTGGCTCTCTGATAACTAGCATATTCAGTTTTTTTACATCATTCACATTTCCTACTCTGCCGCTATTCCAAAATACTGCTCCAGCAATTGGTTAAACTCCTTGCTGTCCGATAACTTTGTCTCAGTAACCTTATCCCCTTCTATAATCTTAAAATGCGCCTCCGTCAGCGTAATCCTGCCTTCCTTTGTCGGAATGGTGCAGAACTTCTCTTTCAGGAAGAGGGACTCAGGAAATGTGGCCGTAAAGTGGTTCGCCACCACACAGTCAATCGGAATGCATCCCTCCATATTAAAGGCGTAAATATTAATATACTCCCCGTCTTTCTTCCTTTGCAGCACATACCCAAAGGACGGATGGGTTACGATGCGGTATGTATTGACGAACTGCTTTTGCTCCGTGCCTACCTCCAGCAGTACCGGTGCCGTGATACCCTCTCCTCCAAAGCCGACATCCACCAGCCAGGTCTGGTTTCCCAGCTCTACCAGCATCACATGGTGCAGCTTAGCGAAGAAGACTTCTCCTCCCAGGCATGCCCTGGCTAAAACATCCGTAACCTGAAAGCCCAGCTTCTTTAAGACGGCGGACAGCAGCCCGTTCATCTCAAAGCAATATCCGCCCCTCCCGTTTTCTACGATTTTATGGAACAGGGTGTCCGGATCAAGCAAAACCGGCTTCCTATCGCATACATCAAGATTTTCAAAGGGGATATTTAATGCATGTCCAACATGTATTCCATAGAGCGTTTCATAGGACGGCTCCAGGCTTCCTTCATACTTAATTCTCTCCAGATATTTTGTGATAAATGAATCCATAGTTATAATACCTTCCTTTGTTTTAGTTGTAAATTTTATTATGTCAGCTATGTTGCCAATACAACAAACCTTAAGAGTTATTATAGCTTTGGCACAGGATAATATCAATAGTTAGCCGGAACTTTCGCTATTTTCGCTATTTTCGTTATTTTCTCCTGGATCGTGCTTTTACCATACAGTCTTCATATAGCGCAATATCGAAAATAATACAGCATACACAAATAAGCTGCCACTAGATCATCCACACCGGCACATACCAGTTTTTCTGATCAATTGGAAGAAGGTCACTTGCCATACATACCACACATCCGTTGCCTATTTCCATTTTGAATTCATTCATACCTCCGAATTTTTCCGGTTCCATCGCTGAATTTAATACATCAAAGTTTTTAATAGTACTTTTGCCGGGAGACGCAGCTTTTTTCACTTCTATGGGATAAATTGCTCCATTCTGCTGCAGCAGTAAATCAATTTCCTTCTGATCCTTGTCCCGATAATAGAAAACCGGTGGCTCTTTTCCCGCATTCAGATAACTTTTATAGATTTCCGTAAATACATAATTTTCAAAAAAAGCGCCTGACATGGCTCCCCGCTCAAGAGCATCAGGATTTCCCCATTTCAGCAGATATGCCGCCAGCCCTGTATCCAAAAAATACATCTGCGGCATTTTCACAACTCTTTTTAAGGCATTGTTGGAATAAGGCTGTACCAATGCAACGATGTGGGAAGAAACTAATATGGAGAGCCATTTCTTAACTGTTGGAGCAGATACTCCTGCTTCCTTTGCCAACTCTTCATAGACCAGCGGTTTTGTAATATGTGCAGCCACTACAATCATAAAATTGTAAAACTGCAGCTCATCTGCCACCTGGGTCAGATCCCTGATATCCCTTTGCAGATAAGTATCTACATAGGAACGGTAATACATTTCCCATTCAATCTCCTCATCCGCATACAATGCAGGCATGGATCCCTTAAAAATTCTGGCATATAATTGATTCAAGCCGATTGGTTCCACCAGATCTGCCCTGGCCATCAACCTTGATGGTTCGTTTGTAAACGGTTCACTAGGATATCCATATATCTCTGCAGAGGATAAGCCAAGCAGGTTGATAATACCAACCCTTCCTGCAAGGGATTCGCTAACATCTTTCATCAGACGAAACACCTGGGATCCCGTAATCCAAAAATCACCCTGTCTTTTTGATCTGTCCACAGCCATCTTAATATAGGGGAGTAGTTCTGTCGCATATTGAATCTCATCAATCAGAACCGGCGGAGTATAACGCTGCAAGAAAAGTGCCGGGTCATTCTTGGCCAGGTAACGGGCATCCGGGTCATCCAGCGTGACATACTTGCGCCCATCCTCCGCTAATTTCTGTAACAGGGTGGTCTTCCCTACCTGTCTTGATCCAGTAACCAGCATAACCGGGAAGGTTTTGGATGTCCTTAGTACTGTTTCTTCAACTGCCCTCTTTATATATGTTCTCATATTAGATATACCCCTTTCCATTAATAATATGTCTTCTTCCTACCCATCTATTCTAAACTATACTTTTAGTATAGACATTATAATCATAACTAGTCAAGCAAAAAACCCGTCTAACTAAAATTATAGATTTTGATTAGACGGGTTTTTATTTTCAGGAGTTAATAACTCAATAGCTATCCTTACCACTTGAAGAAATCTTCCCCAAGAAATGGACAAATGATAACTTCCTGACTATAATGGTACAAGGAGGTAATCACATGAAAAAATCAGTTTCCGCCCCGGTGGCGCACATCATGGCACTATTCACAATCACAGTATGGGGTACTACCTTTATCGCCAGCAAAATACTCCTGGAAGTTTACTCCCCGCTGCAAATTATGCTAATACGGTTTTTTATCGCTTATATCCTTCTATGGATCCTGCGCCCAAAAAGGCTCCGCCTGACTATAAAGGAAGAGCTCGGCTGTGCAGTTCTCGGCTTATCAGGCTGTACCCTGTACTTCCTCGCCGAAAATTATGCCCTGACCTTTACCCTTGCTTCCAATGTCAGCATTTTGATCACGGCGGCTCCCATCTTAACCGCTATCCTGGCTCATTTTATTCTTCCGAATGAAAAGCTTAATAAGAACATTTTCATCGGATTTTTCATAGCCATGGCCGGTGTTGCACTCGTGGTATTTAACGGCACCGTTGTACTTAAGCTAAAGCCTATTGGAGATCTCCTGACGCTTACAGCGGCTCTTTGCTGGGCGGTCTACTCCGTATTCTTAAAGCAATACATAAAAAAATATGACAGCCTGCTCTTAACCCGCCGTGTCATGCTGTGGGGGCTTATCACCTCCCTGCCGGTGGAACTGATCCGCGGGGAATCCTTCTCCCTGGCTCCGTTAACAAAGGGCTCTTATTTATTCTGCATCCTATTTCTTGGCATCCTCGGCAGCGGACTTTGCTATGTGATGTGGAATATGGCAATCCACCGCCTTGGTACTGTCACGACGAATAACTATATTTATATAACTCCCTTTGCCACGCTGATTGCCGCAAAGCTTCTATTAAACGAGCCGATTTCCTGGATGGGTATCGCAGGCTCCCTGCTGATCCTGCTGGGGGTATTCCTTTCGGACCGGAAGGGCAGCAAAGCACAGGACGCAAAGGCTTCCGCTTGTCCTTCAGAATAATAAAAACGGATAAGAAGGATCAGCATCCCCTTCCTTTTATCCTCTCCTTAAATGAAAAAGATGGCTGTTTTTGATATTACTTACAGCCATCTTTTGTCCATACAGGACTCCTAGTTTTCACCATCCGTACCGTCTTATAAATTCCATAATTTCATAGAACGCCGTTAATTCCCTTTCATTGTCTCATTATTTCATTGTCTTATTATCCAGATCAAAAAAGTAATCATGGTTCATTACGGCTTCGGATAAATCAAAACACCTCCCACTACAGGCCGGCACTCGGCTATTCCATGAGCCCCTTCACCAGCAGCTGCCGCATAGCCACATAGTCATTATAATCCGTGCTATAAATCCCCTCTTCCGCTATTTTATCTGTCTTCATATATTTTGAAATATCGGGCTGGTATATGATCTTTTGGAGCGCTTCCTCCACAATCCCGAATTTTCCTTTTTCCTGTAACCGCTTCATCAGTTCATAGTCCTCAAAGCCCCTCTTTAAGGCTTTATAGCGCAGGGACAGAGCTATGCCCCCGTCCAGGGCCGGGTAAATAAAATTAACATCGCCTGCCGGCAGGTACAGCTCATTATAGCAGATCTCCTGGCGGGGGTTATCCGGCCAGCAGCTATAGGCCCAACGGAGGAATCCGTCAAAGCCAAAGACCTTATTCAGGCTGCCGAGGACCCTCGTATCCAGCAGATGGTTGTGCAGTACGGAATTCGGCTTGTTCCAGGGGATGTTGCATACATACCACAGGAGTCTTTTGCTGGGATACTCCTCTTTATGCTTATGCAGGAACTCATTCTCACTGCAGGTACAGGGGAAGGAGGCCGCAACATCCTCGATCTCTTCTGTAAACTCACGGATGACTTCCGCATGGTCCAGGGCCATTTTAAACTTAACCTTTGGTGCCACGCCGCGGATAATGCCAAGGGATTTCCTGTAAGCCTCCAGATCCGACGGCTCATCGGCCGCAATTCTTACTTTCTCTATCTGCCCGGTCTCTTCGAAATACCCGGTAAGCGCTTTTATGTAGGCAATGACATCCTCTTTCCGGTCCATATAGCGGTAACATCCGTCCGCCTCATCCTTATACCTCACCATGACCCTTTCCGGGTAATCCGGGATCTCGGGTGCCTGGAACAGGGGCATCTTCCATAGGCCGATCAGTCCATAGACCGTGATATCCCCATCGATTCCATGGGACGCGCATAGGTCGATATAGCGCTGCAATATGGAAAAATCATAGCGGTAAACGCCATCCTTTCCTTTTTTAACGAGAACCATGGAATATTCATAAAGGTTTGCCGGTGTGCTGCGCAGCAAATGGCAGGCCCAGCCCCGCCAAGGGCAGTCACTTGCCAGTACGGTGACGGATTTCTGTCCGATGTCTGCCAGGGAGGCAACAACCTTATCAAGAATGGCAAAATGCTCCTCGCTCCATAAATCCACTCCGAAGGTACGCGCTATATTTGAATTCTGCTGCCAAAGGTCAACATAAATGCCGTATTCCTTCCCTCCCGGCATGGCAAAGTCCAGCACTGTCATAGAAAACGTAAGCTCTTCTGCCAATACTTCCTCTGCCGGCCCTATGGAATGGTATGCCCGGGCGGTTATCACATACTCCCCCGGCACTGCGTCAGCCGGTACCGGCAGGTCCACCCAGATTGCCACAGGCATGCTTCCGTCGTATTCCTTCTCCGGCTCCGTCAAAAGAATATCTGCACAAGGGATACCATTTTCATCCTTCAGATACCCTTCGAGGTATGGCCGCGCGGCAAAGGGGGCATCTATTTCAATACGGTACCGTTCAATAGGAAGCCGTGAGGAAAGGTTATTATGCTTACCGACACTGACCTTCATATGTCTTCCCGTCCCAAGCAGCAGCTGGAAGGAGGCCGTTTCATTGCGGGTAGCAATCAGCTGCCTAAGCTCCTTTGCTTCCTGGCTGCCATAGCCTCCACGGAGCTTGAAGGCCTCGTTTGTTGCTGTCATTATTCTATTCACCATAATTTTTCCTCCATATCCATAAAATTCAAAGGCGTAAAATCCAAGGACCAGGCGTGTCGCGGTCAGCCCTTCACAGCCCCCATCGATATTCCCTTTACAAAAAACTTCTGGAAAAACGGATAAATAACCATAACCGGAAGTACCCCGGCAACCGCCGTAGCCATTTTTAAGGACATGGTCGGTATCGTCGCCGATACGTCCGTTCCGAAGGATGCTGCCACCGCCAGCCCCTGTGAGCTCATCAGCATCTGGTTTAACAGCTGCTGCACGCTGTACAGCTCCGACTTTGTGATATAATACAATCCGTTGGTCCAGTTGTTCCAATAGGCCAGCCCGATCATCAGGCCCACCGTTGCAATGATGGGCAGGGCCATAGGTAGTATAATCTTTACAAAGAGAAGGAATTCCCCTGCGCCATCCACCCTCGCCGCCTGTGAAATCTCCTTCGGGATGCTGCTCACAAAAAAGCTCCGCGCAATCATCACCAGAAATGGATTGACCAATAGGAAGGGTATAATCAGTGCCCAAAGTGTATTTTTTATATGGAATACCCCTGTATACATCAGATAGGTTGACACCAGTCCCCCGTTAAACAGCATGGTAAAAAACACATAGAAGGCCAGATACCTCCTGCCCGGAAGCTCCGTAACCGACAAGGCATAGGCCAACATGACCGTTATGGTCAGCCCGAGCAGCACCCCTAAAAGGGTGACAAGCAAAGTTACCCCATAGGCGTTAACAATATTTCCTGCACTGCTGAACAGGTAATCATATGCCAGTAAGCTTATTTTCCTGGGTAATACATTATACCCCTGGCTGATCAGCACCTTTTCCTCCGTAAAGGAGGAGGAGATCAGCACCATAAAGGGGATAATGACAAAAAGGCACATCACAATGAGTACCAGATTCGATATTATTTTAAATGTCCTGCTAACTCTATCCATAGCTCTTAACTACCTCTTTCCAGCCGGTGGAAGGCTCCACCGGTATTCTTCCTGTTTATCAAAAGTCACCATTATTCCGTCCCTATCCCTGTGGGATAAGACCCTATCCTTCCCTGGGACCGGCCTCACGGCCAGATATGGGCCCAGCTCCCTAGAATAAGGCGCTTTCCTTCTCATATCTGCCCACCAGCCAGTTTGCCCCAAGAACCAGAAGAAAGCCCATCACCGACTGATAGAAGGCTGCGGCTCCTGACATCCCTATATTGGGGGACTGGATCAACGCCCTGTAGATATAGGTATCAATGGTGCTGGTCGCATCCATCAGCAGACCCGAGTTCATAGGTACCTGATAGAACAGCCCAAAGTCCGAATAAAAAATCTTACCCACCGCCAGCAGTGACATCACAATCACCGTCGGCTTTAACAGGGGAAGCGTAATGTGCCTGATTTTCTCCAGGGTGCTGGCCCCATCCACCGATGCGGCCTCATAATAGCTTACATCGATGCCAACCAGGCTTGAGAAATAGATAATACAGGTAAAACCGGCACTGCTCCAGGTATGCACCAGCACTAAAATCAGCGGCCAGTATTTTGCCGTTGCATACCAGTCCACGGATTTTATGCCCAGTCCGTTCAGGAGATGGTTGAGCAGCCCATTGCCGGAATCTAAAAATGCATATACCAGATAACTGACAATTACCATGGAAATCAGGGCTGGGAGCAGGATAATTGTCTGGTAGCCCTTTTTCAGTTTTTTGTGCCTGACCTCATTTAAGAAAATCGCCACGATAATGGCAACCAGGGTATCAAGTACAATAAAGACCAGGTTATACAGCAGGGTGTTCCTGGTTATAATCCCGGAATCCGTATTGCGGAACAGAAATTCAAAGTTCTTTAACCCCGCCCATTTACTCCCCAGGATGCCCAGGTTAAAATTATAATTTTTAAAAGCCACAACCAGCCCGAACATCGGGATATAGTTGTTGATTAGCAAATAAATCAGCCCGGGTGCTGCCATCAGATAAACAGGTATGTACTTGCAGATCCTCCGCTTCCTTCCGGTTTTTCCACTATTTTTTTTATCCTTCATCACGCTTTGCAAAAAATCTACCTCCATTACATATCAATCCATGCCCCGGATTATACTGTCCGTATGCGGTATCGGGGCAAGGAACTATTTTACCGCGAACTTCCCTTGCCCCATCCACTTTTTTATTTCTTTTCTATTTCTTTTTATTTCTTTTATTCCAGTCTGTTTTTACAGTTCATCTTTTACTGTTGCTGTTCTATGTTTCTTTTCTTCATTTCTCTTATACAATTCTTTTTATATATTTCTTTTTTATATTGTTCTTTTTTATATTTCTCATTTTATATTGCTCTTTTCTATATTCCACCTATTTCACTCCATTTTTCTCGGCCCATGCATCCAGCTGCGACTGCTTTTCACTGACGATGGTATCAATCCCATTTCTATTCAGCTCATCAAGAAACTGGGGCAATACCTCCTCCGGATCCACCGCACCGCATTCCAGGCCTACCCGGTATTTTGAAGTCACGTTGCTGCAGGCTGCAATTTCATTCTGGACATTGGAAGCATCAAAGTTAAAGCCTATGGCCTTTGATTTATACGCCGTATTGTTAAAGGTCTTTAAGTTTTCCCAGATATCAGGAGAATCCCCGTTCCAGATGTAGCCGATAAATTCATTGCCCCACATCCAGTTATTATGGTCCACCATGCTGGTAGCCGCGGTCACTCCTTCCGGATAATCAATAATTCCATTTTCCTTATCTGCAAAAACATAATCCTGCCCTTCTACTCCATAGGTGAGCAGATTATATACCATCTCATCAGCATACATCAGGTTCAGGAACTGGATTGCCCTGTTTACATCCACGCTGTTCCTTCCTACCATCCAGCTCGCGCCCAGATAGCTGGTGGAGCTGGAAAAAGGCTCTACCAGGATTGACATGCCCATCGGCGTCTTATAGGAAGCAGAGAAATAAGTAACCGCCGGGTTATAATTTACAAAGTAGCCCAGTGCCTTCTCCTGCTCCATCAGGTCATTGGCCGGTATGGTATTGGTAAGGGCATCTTCATTCACATAGCCCGCCAAATTCCAATCCCGCATCTGTGTCACGATCTGTTTATACTCCTCCGTAGCAAAGAGGTTCTGCACTGTCAGGTCGGCGCCGCGGTTCATCAGCACACCGAACTGGCTTCCAAGGGAATCCCAATCCCAGGACTGGAAATTTGGGTTTGCATTGCTGCATTGCACACAGGTAATCTCCGGTGCCTGGGCATGGAGCTTTGCAAAGGCTGCATCCAGTCCGGCAAAATCCTTGACATTTTCCAGTCCAAGGCCATACTTGTCATTAAGGTTTTTATTGTACATAAAGCCATAAGCAGATGCAAAGTCGCGGTTGGTGGGAACTGCATACAGGGCGTCACTGATCTTTGATGCATTAATCGCATCCTGGCCCAGGGACTCCACGATTCCGTCTCCATATTTTGCGACCGCATCATCCAGCTGCAGCACACCGCCTGCTGCCACATAGTTGCTGATAATAGCTGCTGTCCCCATAATCAGGTCCGCCTGTTCGGAGCCGGAAAGCAGCAAGGTCAGCTGTTGTGCATAGGATGCGTAGGGTATGATATTAAGGTGTACGGAAACATTGATCAGGGGCTTCACATAATCATTGATTGCCTTTTCAATACTGTCCGTACTTGCCGGTTCCGTACTCTGGAAGGTAACCGCGTAAATCTCCAGCGTTACCGGATCCTGCTTTGATAAATCCTCTCCCGGTCCGGGAGTACTTGTTGCTTCTACCTCCGTGGTGCTATCATCTGCCCCCGGAGTGGCCGCACCTGTATCATTTGCCGCTGTCTCCGACTTTTTCCCCGCATTGCAGGCCGTCATACCAAACACCAGCACCGCCGCAAGAAATACACAAAGAACTTTTTTCCATCTCTGTCTCATAAATCTTCTCCTCCTTCATTCTCAATCAGAGTTACCTTGGGAACCCCTTTGTGCATGTGCATTTTGTCTTCACATGTTATACAAATGATAGCATCCCTTATTCAAAAGTTCT
The DNA here is from genome assembly GCA_029974875.1 of Mobilitalea sp. The sequence continues at coordinate 5,050 of JARKQP010000756.1, read as the reverse complement.
TATGTTTTTGTGATTTCAATTATCGTTTTTGTGATATTACACAACGGGTTATGTATTATTTTTCTTACGGTATTCATTTGGCGTCATGCCCGTATTGTCTTTGAATATCTTGCTGAAATGGGGCAGGTTCGTATAACCCAGCCGGAAGGCCACCTCCGTCACCTGCAGGTTTGTCGTCAGAAACAGCTCCTTTGCCCTCACCAGCTTCCGGTTTGTAATATATTCCTTTAAGGAAACCCCCGCCTCCTTGTGGAAAAGCCGGGACAGGTATTCCGCATTCAGGAATACATATTCCGCAATCGCATCGCGGCTGATTTCTTCGTTGAGGTGCACACTGACATATTCCTCCACCTTCTTTATTATGCTGTCCTTATTGACCGTCTGCTTCATCAGCTCCACAGAGGCAAGGATGATGTTATGCATGTAATCCAGCATTTCTTCCACCGTCGCTGTTTTTTCCCTGTACTTTACTAATAGCTCTTCCCTTGCAAACACTGATTTTACACTGATATGCTTCTCCATTAAGGTCGAATACAGCAGCTGGATAAAATTATTATAGAACAGGATCAGCTTTTCCTCATTTAACCTTCTGGCGCTGACCTCCTGATGGATATACTGTTTCATGGCCTCATATAGTTTTTCCCCCTGCCCCCGCAGCAGCAGTTCCTTCCAGCCATCATAATCAATATGCAATTCCCCGTACACCGGCTCAAAGCTGTCATCCTCAAAATACGCTATCCCATCATAGGCGATGTTGGCGCGCTTTAATACCTGGAGGATCGAATAGCTCAGCGGCAGCTCCCCGATATACCGGGGATGGGCGCAGTAAAGGCAGGGCTTGTTCTCCTTATCCCCGGAAAGCTGCCAGATGAAATTGCGGCAGCATTCCTTGATCTTTTTCCACTCCTTTTGGGCTGAATATGATACCAGGACAACAACCTCCCTGCCCTCCTGGTCAAACAGGCTGACCTCCTCCTTGCCTACCTGGAACAGCTCTGCTATCACCGGCTTTATTTCATTGACAGCTGCAAATAACCGGCCTTCCCCATCCTCCGTGCGCCTGGTACCCAGCAACAGCAGCAGATAATGCTTGCCCATATCCACGGTAATATTCCATTGTCTTGCCTGCTCCGCAATCCCCTCGATATTCTGGCCTAGTTTCCCCTTTAACAGATCCTGCATAAACCGTGACAGGATGATGGTTTTTTTCTTCTGCAGGGTCTTCTCATAATCCTTGTTCCCTTTTTGCTTCTCCGCCTTCAAAATGGCACGGCGGATGATATCCTCTATTTCGTCATAGGGTGCCGGCTTTAATATATAATCGTATACTCCTATTTTTACACTTTTCTGCGCATAGGAAAAATCAGCATGGCAGGTAAATAGCATACATACTGTCTCCGTATAATTTTCATGGATCCAGCTGACCAGGCTGATCCCATCCTCCTGGGGCATTTCAATATCGCAGATTGCGAGGTCAATGCTGTGCTCCAGCATTATCTTTCTCGCCTGGTTCGCATTAAACGCTGTATATACATGTTCAATCCCCAGCCCGTTCCAATTAATTCCGTTGCACATAGCTTCTACGGAAGGCTGTTCATCATCTACTAAAAGTATTGAATATGGCATTTTCATCTCTCCTATCATTATCCGCCCAACAAAAGGCTCCTTTGCTAAGGATGCTACTCATTCCCGTCTTCCACCATAAGCTTCCACGGAAAGCTGTCATCCCCATCTTTAACTCTTATCCTGCCCGTCTTCCTCCGGTAAGGCAATCGGCAATATAAGGCAGGTCAACGCCCCGCCCTCCGGCTTATTAGAAAACTGGATTTCAAAATCCTCCCCATAGATCAGCTTCAGCCTCTGGCGCGTATTATAGATTCCAATCGTATCCGGCTGTACGATATCATCGATATCCTTTTTTAAATCCTCCAGGACATGCTCAGGATACCCTGGGCCGTTATCGCTGATCCCGATGCTGACATATGGTTTCTGGTTTTTGAAAATCTTTTCAATCTGAACAGAGATCGTATGCTTCTCTTCTCCCCCAAGGGCATACTTAATACTATTTTCCACAAAGGTTTGGATCGTCAGGGGCGGAATCAGTACCTCCTCCAGTCCCATTGCCACCTGCTTTTCAAAAATAAAATTATCGGAGTAGCGCATTTTCTGAATCTCGATATAGTTGCATACATGCTCATATTCTTTCAGTAGCGAAACAAGCTCCGACTCATTTGACAGAATATAGCGGAAATATTTCACCAGGCACATGGTCATCTGCTGGACCAATGCGTATTTCTCTATTTGCGCGAAAGAATAGATGATATTCAGGGAGTTGAGCAAAAAATGGGGCCGGATGCGGAGCTGCTGGTATTGCAGCTTCGTCTTCTGCTCGCTGATCTGCCTTTCGTAAATATCCGCGTTAAGCTGTTGGATCCGCTGTATCATCTCATTCAGTTTCCGCGCGATGGTATTCAGCTCCTCAAACCTGCCGTCCTCCTTCGCCCTGGTCTCCAATCCATTCTGCATTTCCATGGTTTTAGCCAGATCCCGGACCGGATATGCGATTTTACGGTTCAACCATTGAATTTCAAATAATATGCCTATTGAAAAAACTGTAAACAGGGCAATAATAATGACCTGCACAACGGAAATATCGTGGGTGACACTCCGGTTCGGCATTAATACCGCTATCATAGCCTTCGTATAGGGCGTTGTGCAGGTATTTAAGATATAGCGTTCCCTGTTAATGGTAATCTTTGAGTTGTCGCTTCCGCTGACCGGCAGCCTCTGTACCTCCATCGTCTTAGTGGAGGAGAGGATATTTCCCTCCATATCGACAAAGGCAATGATCCCGTCCTCTCCGATATCCATATTGGCGAAGGGCTTTAATAAAGAATTGGCGCTAATCCATGCACCGCAATAGGTGCTCCCAGTCCTGTTTACTTTCACCAGGTATTTCATACCTTCTATACTGTATATCTGCCAGCCTTGATTAATGAAATTATCTATATCCTTTATAAGCTCTCTCTTTAACTTCTCTGCATTGGCGATTTTCTCATAATTTCCATTTGCATAGAGAAACTCCTCCCGGATTTTATTTTTGGAATACACAAAAATCCCGTCAAAGTTATTATGTATTGACACACTCATTTTCAGGCTGTCCAGCATTTTATTAATTGAAAAATATCTTACGCTGTCATCCGTGGAAAAATTCAGGTTGGAGATATTGCTGTCATTGCTCGGCAGGGAGGATAGATATTTTTCCATGCCCTCCAGATTGGAATTTAAACTGTTCATATATAATTGCAGGGTCAGGGCATTTGAATTCGAGACTTGGGTCAGCATTACGTTCCTGATATAGATTGTCAGGGTTAGGATAACCAGAAATAAAGAGATAATGATTACTAAAATACTTTGGAGCATCCACCTGCTTAAGGTTGTCGTTCTTTTCGCCATTTTAATTTTCCTTCTTATCGCTTATTTTATGATGCTATTTCTAAAGAAAACCCTTTTCGGCCGGTTTTCTATACTCTTAAGAATAAAAAAATAGATATCCGTAAACAAGCACGTATCCGTACTTTGTTTAAGGACATCTATAGTTTATCATATTCCGGGACGCTTATCATCCCTTTCTTTTGCTCCCGGTTCCTGCCTAGCCCGCCCTGCCTGTCAGGGAAGCTCCCCCATCCTTTTAATACTGGTACATGATCTGGATATACTGTATCTCATTCGGTTCCAGCGTGGCTTCCGCATCCAACCTATTATCCTTTACATCGCACCGGATAACGGACAGCCTCGGGGTGCATACCCTCTTCAAATACTCAATCTCTTCCTTATTCGCCGCTGTAATCAGGTTCATCCGCATCCATTCATCCTGGACACTGCCGTGGTGCTGGTTAATGGAATGGATTTTAATTTGATAGCTGCCGTTTTTTACATTATTGATATGGAATTTTAAATTGATCTTGTCCCGGTCAATAAACATCTGATTGATTTCCCGGATGCCGATTTCATTTTCCATGCGTAAAAAGTAGCTGTAATTATAGTGCTTATAATTATGGCAGACAATGCAGTAATTGGAATGCCCGCAATAGGTCATTATGTAGTTGTCACCTTTTTGGACCAGCTGCTTACCGGATTTATTCATAAAATCCATCGCATAAAATGCCGGCTTTAATATGCCATCCTTCGTAATCAGGCCGCAGCCGCCATTTAAGACCGGCTGTGAATCATAAAAATCCGCAAACAAATCAGATCCCAGCCAGTACCCGGTCAAATCCGCCAGGCCAATGCTGTCAATCATGTTTTTCACGAGATATGCGCCCTTATTGCAATGGTCATTAAACACATTCCGGTTAGATACTGTGGAGCTCCATTCCGTCACATGGAGCTCCTTTACCTGGAAATTAATCTCCTCCATCAGCTCCCTGGCCATAATCAGCTGATTTTTCATATAGCTCCGGTCCGTAGAAGGCTTCGTGACCTGCTTTCCTTCCAATTCACCGGGAGTAAAGGGGTAACAATACAGGGTAAGAAAGTCCGGGAGGATATGGTTTGTCTTCCAATTCGCCAGAAGATCCTTAAAATTCTTTTGCCCGAAGCGTATCCCCAGCCCCGCACCGCCGATACGGAAATTAGGTGAATACTGCTTCATGGTCCCGGCAATAGTGTCAAAGAGCCTGAAGTACTTCTCCTCCCCTGAGCAATCCTCCGACTGGCTCTCCTCCTCTTCCTTCCAAAGCTCAAAGTACCAGGTTTCCACCTCTTCTATGCCATAACGGTTAATCAGATGGACGGTAAGGGCGCTGATAAAGGCTCCCACCTCTTCCTGTGTCTCTGATTTGGTTTCCAATTCCTCCTCAACCAAAGCAGAGTGGAGGTTGCGTAAAATCCTTTTCGGCTTATAACCCATATCCATATAGGGCTTTATTTCATTCGCTACGAGAAAATCCAACACCCGGTTTAAGCGGTCAAAATTATACTGCCCGTCAGCTGCCTTTATATTGATATACATTTCTGCCGAAAATACATTCCAAAAACGTACATATTC
>JARKQP010000284.1 GCA_029974875.1 Mobilitalea sp. | reverse complement strand
CCTTCCTCCCGCTCCGATATCAAATCTGTTCCGGCTCCCTTCGCCGCCAGCACCGATTCCAGATCCGGTCCTGCAGTCGCAACCACAAAATCTCCCGCCATATCACTCAGTGTCCTGAGTACCAGATTTGCATTCTTTTTTCTCGCTGTATCACCGGTAATAATGACCGCCCCGGTCTTAAGCATGGCGGGCGTTATATTCGCTTTACGGTATTCCTGGGTAATGATCTGTTTTACCGACTCTACATCAATCTCCGTCTGGGAAATCAGCGGTGTGAAATAAATCCGGCTGCGGTAAACCACCTCCTTCTCGACGATACTGATCCGGGGTACCGTGTAGCTGCTGGCCAGATTCTCAATGACCAGTCTGCAAAAGATCAATTGGGTAGTCGAGGTTCCGATATCAATGCCTACGCTTAATATTACTTCCTTCATGTGAGCACTCCTTTATCGTAGACGAAGCCATTCCGTCTGATTTCAGTTCCTGCAGGAACTTCATAAGACGCAGTTTCTGTGGAACAACAAATTTCACGCTATGCGGGAAATTGTATCGCCAAGAATTAAAAAACCGGAGCGCAGTATTCCCCAGGAATACTACTGCTCCGGACTTCAACGTTCCAGTTTCTACGCCAGTGCTACGTCACACTGACGATATCAATTGTCTTATTCAAAAAATCAAAGGTTGCTGTTGTACCATGATTACCTGATTTTATTTTTAAATTGAGGTGAAGCTTATCCTCTACAAGGGATTGGACGATCTTCAGACCCAGGCCTTCCTGCTTGATATTCTCCACATCAAAGCCGTGCCCGTTATCGGATACCTTAATCCTGGAATACAGGGAACCCTTCGTCACATTAATTCTGACTATCCCGTTATCACACCTGGCAAAGGCATATTTGAGGGAATTCTGGAGTAATTCGTTAATCACCAGGGCTACGGAGGTTGCAATCTCCGACTCCACTTCAAAATCATCCCCCTCCAGGAGAATCTCAATATTATACTGGGGCTGATAAAAATACCGGGTCACATTGTTCTTAATATTTAATATGACATCTCCGATTTTTACATAGTCGATACCGCTCTGGGACAACAGGTGGTGCGTTACGGAGATGGACAGGATGCGGTCCATGGTCTCCTTTAGTACGTTTTTTGTCTCATCATTCTCCGTCCTTCTGATTTGAAGACGGAGTAGGGATGCAATGGTCTGCAGATTATTTTTAATCCTGTGGTGCATCTCCTTGATTGCCACTGATTTAAGAATGAGCTCCTTCTCCTGCTTGCGCATCCAGGTCATATCCCGGATGATTACGGCAAACTCCACCTCATTCCTTCCCAGATAGATATTACTGATACTGAGGGTATACTTGCCCACCGTTATCTCAGTAAATATATTCTTCTGGTTTCCGTTCATGGGTTTTCCCTTACCCTGATCGGATTGGATAAGGCAGATATTCTCATAGGACTGTCCCAGCACATCTTCAATATATCCAAGATTATGATACAAATCCTTTGCTATGGAATTACGGAAGGTTACCGCCCCTTCCCGATTTACCATAATGAGTGCCTCTTCAATGCATTCTGCCAGCCAGCTGTTTTCATTGCCCATATGGGTCAGCACATTGGCTATGGTCTTATAGCTCTGCTCCGATAATTGAAGGCGCTCACCGATGGTATACTGCTCCTCCATGCGCTTCTCCCGGATAAGTGTTCCGATCAGCCTCTCTCCGTTCTTAATCGGTTCCACCGACTGAATTACATAAGTATTCTCCTGGGTCAGCGCTTTCATGTGCTTAGTTGGAACCCCAAGCCGGGCCGTTCTGGCTACCGCCGGTTCATTCTCCTTCTTTGCCATCATGCCGACAACACTATTCTTATAGGAGGATGGAACTCCGGAAGGCTTTGCCTCTGCTACAACAACAGAATCTCCGTTATCTAAAGGACAGTCGATGAAAGCATCCGCATCCTCCAGATTTGCCAGAGACTGGAGAACGGTTGACATAATCCTGATGCTCCCGATTTCGTCATCGGTCAGATCAGTATATTGCTTGCAAAGCTCATAGATAATATCCTTCTCCACTTAAGCTCCCGCCTTCATGAGTATAATTTCCGCAACTCTCTTCATTGATATATCTTTTTTCCTACTGACACTCCTGATATAATTGTAAGCATCCTGCTCACTTAGATCACATTGGCTCATGATAATTCCTTTTGCTTTTTCTATCGCTTTACGATTCTCCAGCCGCTCGGATACCTCTTTAAATTCCTGCCGCAGTTTTTTCATCTCCCTGCTTCTTGCCACAGCCAGTTCTATGCTTGGAATCAATGACTTTTCATCGATGGGTTTTACCAGATAGCCTCCGACCCCGCTTCTCTTGGCCCCTTCGATAAATTCCTTTTCATTATAAGCGGTTAATAATACAACGGTCTCTGCCAGGCCTTCCTCATGTATAATTCTAGCTGCTGATATTCCGTCCAGCAAGGGCATCTTAATATCCATAAGCACTAAATCCGGATTATTCTTCCTGCAAAGCTCAATGGCATCAAAGCCATCCCCTGCTTCTCCAAGCACATGGCAGCCCTTACCCTCCAGCATTTCCTTCAGATCCATTCTGGTGATCGGTTCATCGTCAATTACAACAACACGTAACCCTTCCTTTGCCATCTTTACCTCCCATTATTTCTAACGTATTTTCTGTTTTGCCACTAATAATCCAGTGCTCGGAAAATTCTTAAGGGATAATCCATTCGATGTCAACCCTATAACACAGGTCACTTTTCCTTCTTCTCAAGAAAACTTAAATACTGAAACAATTCACCAAACCCGGTACCTGTAATGCTGCTTATTACAAATACCTTCTCTGCTCCGGCCATTTCCAAAAACCGTACCGCTTCTGCCACCTGAGCCTCTGTTGCAATATCCTCCTTGGTAACCAGTCCGATTGCCGGCTTTGCAAAAGAACTGGCATATGCCGGCGGAAACATGGTTCCGTTTTCCGTTGCATCCTGAACCAACAGGATGAGGTCTGCGTCTGCCGAAGCCACCGTAAGAGCCCCCCGCATTCTAACACGCTCCAGATATTCTCCCGGTGTATCAATAAAACTTCCGTTCACCACCTGTATGGTCTGGGTTTTATGGTATATGATATCCTCCTCATTGATACGTTGGCAGAAGGTTGTCTTGCCTGCCGTGGAACGGCCAATCAGTATTACTGTTTTATTATCCATTACGTACCATACCCGTCTTTAAGTTAGTTTATGCCTATACTATACTGTATGTCCCTCTCTTAAGATTTAGTAATATAAGTTGAAGCAAATCCCAATATTGAGCAGAGCATATGTATTACATCATGCAATGCCGCTTCCACCGCAGCTACATCTCCCGTAATCACCAGTGATCCGCTGAACCGGTCGACAAAGCCGATAGTCACATCTGCTGCTTTGCTTGCTACGTCTGCAGCTATAATCGCACCTTCCGAGGGAGTTATTGTGAAAATGCCTATGGCTCCTTCTCCTTTCACCAATCCCATCTTGCCATACAGATCCGGTACCGGATTTGCTATGATATGCGCCAGCGTGACCTGCTTGCCAGGTACAAACTCCTGTATAATCCGTTTCTTTTCATCTAATTCAATCAAGCAGCAACCACCCTCCTATTATTTTTGGACACAAATAACCCCTTGAATATACAAGGAGCTACCATCACTCTAAGAATAGAAAAGCACTAACGTCGCGCTAATCTGCTTATTCATTTTTAACCTACCTTTAGATTATCACGCTCAAGCATTTTTGTCAACTTTATACTACAAAAATCGTATTAACATTATTTACTTGTGACATATCACCACTCACTCCTTTTGTAACAGAACTTCCCTTGGGCAAAAATCCGGCTCTTTAAACTGAGCATCCACATTATAAATTGAAAGGGAAAGCCATTCTAATAGCTTTCCCCTGATCTCATTTTTCATTTAAAAGTCCTTCACATGCAGAGATAAATACATTTGGATGCTCAAAGTGAATATCATGCCCGGATTTTATGTTGATTCTTTCACAATTACTAATTAAGCTTTGGATCTTGTCTGCATCAGCATCCGTATTGGCCGCATACAAAATGCCATCCTTACCATATTGCGTATTTGCTTTTAAGTAAATGACCGGACATTTGATACTTTTAAGCATACTCACCTGATCTATATCTTTCATCCAAGATCCATCGTAGAAGGCATTTCCAAACCGCGGATCATAATTATCCATATAAAGAAGCGGACGTAACCATGCATATGGAACCCAAGCAATTCTAATAGGCTGATCCGGATTTTCTTTCCTATATTTTACTGCTGACCGAACAATCTTATCCTGTAACCCACCAAACATGGTAAGAAGATAACTGTGTTTCAGGTAATAAAGAGAAAAATCCGTTTCATCCTGTTGACTTATAAAGCTATGGGTGACAAGGTATGCATCATACCAGGCAAAAGCACCTTTACCTTCCTGTATCGCTTCCGGCGTAACCCGGAAAAGAGGGGGATCTTCCAACACAAGTCCGCCAATCTGTTCAGGTGCATTGGCCGCAATCCAAGCCGCCAGAATACCGCCGGAGGAGTGACCGGATAAATAACATTTTTCCTTCATGACATTGTTCATAAACCAGATAAGTGCTTCTCCATTCGTCCTGCAGGAATATAACTCAGCTGCATGGCTTGACTCACCATGACCGTAACAGTCCACGGCATAGACATGGAAGGATTTTGATAGTTCTGGCAATGCTTTGTCATAGTCTTCCCATGTCACGGTCTGCCCATGAATTAACAGCAAAGCCGGGCCGTTGTTTGGGCCTTCACCATAACTGATGACCGAGCCGTCCGGTAGTGCTGCCTGCTTATTCTTAAACCCTGCTTGATTTGCCTTACTCCTCAGAGCCTCATCAAAATGCATATTGTTATAGAGGTATCTTCCTATCAAAACTATCAGGCAGATTACAATAACTCCGATTATACTTAATACAATTGGCATTTTTCTCACCTTCTTTGTTTCTTATTCATTCTTACCTCTCCTTCGTTCTTAACAGGCCGTAGAATGGTATCTTCAAATTTATACTAATATACTAATATATTTTTATACCTTCATCAATTTAAATTTTATTTGATTTTTATTCTTTTATCAAGCAAGTAAAGATAACATTAAATTATAAATTATATTCCCTTGCTACCCGTTTCCTCGTTACTTTATTTGCAACCGAACACTTTAAATAATCTCCTATTTCTGAGGATGACATTGCATATGCTTTTTTAATATTCTGGATCTGTCCAAAATATTTTTTCTCCATATCAGACCACTCTCCTAGAGTTTATTACTCTAAAAGTCAATAGAGTAATAAACTCTATCCTATAATTTTTTATAATAAGGAGTGAGATCATGAAATATTATGAAAGAATACGAGCTATACGTGAAGATTCCGATCTTACGCAAACTTTTGTAGCCGAGAAAATACTTGGCATCGGCCAACGGACTTATTCCGATTATGAGAGTAATAAGACTCGCATACCAATAGAAGCACTGATGAAACTTGCCCAGTATTATGATGTAAGTATGGATTATATTACGGGTGCAAGTAATGTCAAACATCCTTTTCCACAAAAATAATAAACTCAGACCGGATAACACTTAATATCCAATCTGAGTTTTTTTGGGATCTAGAAGCATTAAACAAAAAGGTAGCGGGAGACAGTATCACAAAAAACATTAGCTATCTTCCCGCCACCCTTTATTAACAGGTCACTTGACTATATTGAGTTTCCCTATGACGGGCAGTTCTTTTGCCCTTCCCTGGATCACATTGATGATACCTACGATCGACAAAACAAATAGCGGAATGCCGATTAGCCAACTGATAAATACAATGATCCCAGGCGTTGCCTGATAGGGAATTCCCCAGACGTAATGTGTCGTTTTGATCAGTCCCAGCAAAAAGCTAACAACCGAATAGGCTATGTACGCGATAAAGAGAGTGAGCCCCTGCCTTGCATGGTAACGCACGAATTTAGAATTCGGAGCGGCAAACCACGGGATCAGTACCAGAATCCCAAGGTAGGACAGTGCTGCCATTAGCTTATTATCGGCAATATCCTTCGGGTCATACTCTGCTGTAGTTTCCGTGGTGTCGTTCAGCCTCTGAAACAAATTGGGCTGTGATGCCGCTGGAGGCGGTCCTGGGTTTCCTGCCGCCGGGCTTTGCCCGACTCCCGTTCCGCAGGAAGGACAGACCTGAGTGTTCTCATCCATTTGTGTTCCACAGTTTACGCAAAAAGCCATAATCAAATCCTCCTAACTATAAATTATTTTTTTTAAAACGACTGCATATATTCATACAGCACTTCGTTTTCTATCCACCATTGCTTTTCCTGGTAACCGATTTCGGTTTCACCATGAGGAGCCCCCGCCTGGTTAATATAATAATCATTGTTATTTACGATGAAATGAAATCCAAATTCCGGAGTAATCCCGGCAAGGTGTTTGTTTTCAGTGATACAAGCTTCTGTTAAATTACTGAGAATTGACAACAGCTTCCCTGTTTCCTCCGCGGTTAGTTCTATTTCTTGCATTTCCCCCTCAGACCAGAAAAAGACCTTTGTTTGTTCTGCGTCCAGGTTATGCATCATATCGACCAGTGAAGCCTTATCCTTATTTGAACACCCCGCCAGCATAATAAGCACACAAAAAAGCAATGCAACTGTAATTTTCCTCATAATTTATTTCCTCCAAAACCGTCCCTCCAACATAAGAGGAGCTTATTCATATCCCCAGATCTCATATGCCAAGTACTCATGGTCATAATGATACCCAAGCTTTTTGGCTAGCGCCACCGACCATTTATTTTGTGCATCCCAGCTGGGATACCATTTCCTCTCAAGGCACTCCAATATCAATTTGGCACCGCATACATAGGCCAGTCCTTTTCTCCTATGCTCTTTCTTCGTGTCTATCTCAATCTCAATTCCATCCTGATATCTAGAGTAGGAGGATGCACCTGCGATAAGTTCCTCATCCTTTAATATGGCGGCACCTATTCCAAGCTTTTCATACATTTGATAATCTTTATATTGGGACACCAAATCCCTGCTCCAGTCCTTTGACCTGCACAGATTAAATATATTCTCATCAATCATCTGCAAGGAATATTCCGGTGCCAATGAACGGACAGCCTCCTGCAGCTTTTCCTTGTCAAATGCATTCTGTTCCTTTTTAAAGGCATAACGCGTAACCTCTTTGGCTTTATCACCATAAGCATTAATAATCAGCTCTGCCCAACCCTCGTTCTGGGGCACCATGATAATGAAATTCTGATTATATTCTTCCGGCCTGTACAAAACCAGCTCTTTGTTCGGTAAGCCGGCAAAAAAGCAGAAATCACCAATAACAGCCATCGCAGATAAAGGTTTCTCCGAACTATCCGCATAAATACTCCCCATGATCTTTTGCAGACAGGACCAGATCAGCGTTTCCTGCCAATTGCAAAACAAAGGCTCTGCCTTTTTCGTATCATCAATTTTAACCATGATTTCCCCTTCCCTATAAGCTTCTGTCCTCATATTTAACCCGATGTCCTCAAGAGCCGTGCCCTAAAATCCATGCCAATGGAATATCCTTTGGATTTTACCTATTCTTAGGTCTCCTTGAAGCAATAACCTGCACAATAATTCCGGCTGCTATAGATAAGAGAATGACGCCCATCCAAATCTCAAAGCCCGGATGATGACGAAGCCTATATCTTTCTTCTGCCTGCATCCCCTCAGTAATCTTGGCTACATTAAGATCTTTTATTATATTTCCAATTAAACTCCCGACAAAAATACCAAGGACAATCCCTGCTGTCATGAAGGCGGAGACCAATTGCTTATTAAATAATATCAGCACCAAGGCAACTGCTACTAACAGCAGGGAGAATTTCCAGTTATGCGCTGCCCATTGGAACAGATATTCTTTATTCAGAGCGGTAAATGCCAATAATCCGGTTACTGCCAGGATAAAGATCTCAATAACTGCGTATATGGTTTTCCTTTTCATAAGCTCACTCCTTCGTTTTGGAAGTACTTGCAATATTAAAACTAATTATTTACAGGCTCTTCCATAGCATTTGGTAAATTGGTGCCTGCAGGGCTTTCATTATACTGCTTCTTTTGTTCTCCTTATAAATATTTTGCTTTTTTATCTTCATCAGATACCCTCTTCCAACATTATAGTTTTCATAATTTCATTCTATACTGTTTTCACTTATAAATAAATATAAATAATATTTTTATATTTTTCTGACTTATAGGCTATGAAGGTATGATCAGCGGTTATTACGGTACCCAGGGTACTACTCCATATTTTAGCGAAGCTGGCAGCATAAAAATTCCTGGTAACAGCTTCACCAGTCAATTAAAATAATTAATTGCAATTTATGAGGAAAAATCATTGACAAACGTTCGCCAAGACGATATTATATATTGGCTGGAATCAAACAGAACTAGTGCATATAAAGCTGTATCAGCGGTCCGGAAGCAATATCCGATTAGAAATCGTTCTTTATGGGAATGGCATAATTGTAATAAGTTGACAAAGCTTTGGTAGTGTATACACGAGAAATTAGGGAGGATTTATTATATGGCTGGAATTAGAGATGTCGCAAAAGCAGCGGGGGTATCCACATCAACAGTTTCCGTTGTCTTAAATAACAGCAATAAATATGTAAGTGAAGAAAACAGAAAGAAAGTATTGGATGCGGCTGAAGCACTTGGTTATAAATTACCGCCGAAAAAAATATTTACAAAACAGACAATCGCGGTAATACTGCCGGTGATTACCAGTTCGTTTTTTTCTAATTTATTGAATGGAATTGAAAAAATAGCGTCCCTGAATGATAGCATACTTCTTTATTTTAATTCTAATTATAGTTTTGAGAAAGAAAAAGCATGCATCATGACTTTGAAAAAACAAAATTTGTCAGGAATTATTATTGATACTGTCTGCCCCAATAAAGAAGAAAATCAATATTTTGATTGGTTAAAAAAGGAATTTATTGATATGGGAATTACTGCTGTCATACTGGAAAGGAAAGTAAATTATCATGGTTTTTATAGCATCTATGTTAATAATTACAAGGCTGCATATCATGCGGTAATGCACCTGATATTAAATGGGCATGAACGAATTGCCCATATTTCCGGAAATGATAAGATGCTGCATACACAGGATAGATTTTTGGGGTATCAAAATGCACTGCGGGATAGAGGATTATCCATTAATGATGAATTAATCAGCAAGGGCAATTTTACTCCTTATAGCGGATATATTGCCATGAAAGAGTTTTTAGATATGGGAATTAAGTTTACCGCCTTATTCTCTGCTAATGATCAAATGGCGATAGGGGCAGTCAAAGCGATTAAAGCTTATGGTAAAAGAATACCTCATGACATAGCTGTAGTAGGCTTTGATAATTTAAGCGTCTCATCTCTGATTGAACCTGCTTTATCAACAACCAATTATTCAACTTATCAGATGGGAATGACTGCGGCTAATATTATTTTAGATGTCCTCAACGGGAAAAAATGTAATTATCAATATGAATTAGAGACAAATTTAATTATAAGACGATCCTCAGATGAAAATGCCGGAAATGAATGGGAGCTTGAAGGCTGGTAAATAACCATGTTTATAATAAGTGATATAAACCTCTATTACTATATAGTAATCGGGGTTTTTTTACTTTGCAGGAAAATGCCTGCACGTAGGCAGGTAGATTTTAAAAGACATGAAGATGGTACGGTCAATGAAATATTTATTTCCACCGGTAGGGCAGAACCTGCTATGGCAGCAAAAAGGAATAAATTTCAGATTACCGAATTTGGTGCAGCCATACATGGCACTGTAAGAGGGGGCACCATAATTAAGCATCTTATCGACGTTTTCGATAACCAATTGACGAGGATTCATGGTATATAACATTTCTTCATAATGGTCATTAAGAATCTTTTGTAGTATATTCATAAAACCATTATGAACCAAAGTGGCGTAGAAAGAAAGCCCCTAATTCCCCTCATAATTGAGGGCTAGGGGAGTTGAAGTGTCGAAGACACTTTTTTACGGGTAAAAAGTTCAAAAGCCTGGAATTATTAGCGAACACATTATATGTTCGCTAATAATATGTAGTTTCATGTGTAAATATTATAATTTAGTTGGTATATTATCACAATTATAATATAATGTATACAAAATTATTGACAAACGATCGCTACGGTGCTACTATGAGCTTACATTAATTCCAAACAGCGCTGAATAAATCGGGAAGAATGTAAATACATTTAGATTTCAACATTACAGTATCGGAGGTTTAAATATGGAAACGCAGGTATTATCAGAAAAAGCCTTACATAACGGGAAGGGTATTTTCAGATTAGCTCCTGTCTGGGTATCGCGTTCTTTTTGCAGACCTGGAAAGAGGATAAAACTACATCCGGATGATTATTATGCATTAGGCATTGACAGAGGAGGAATAGATGAAAGATGGCTTTCCTCTACCACATGGGCTGAAAACGGTCCAAAGACAGCTCCGGATGAAGGGATGAGTTATATTGTAGTTGATAAAGAGGGACAGCAAAAAGTTCTTCTGCGGGATGCAATCGAAGTATTAGGTGCTGAAATAATAGGTGATAGTTTATGGAAAAAATACAGAGCATGGCCTATGTTTTCCAAATTTTTTGATAATGCAGGTCCCTTGCCCCATCATATACATCACAGACAGGAGCACGCCGGACGGGTGAAAGCCGTGGGAAAGCCTGAAATGTATTTCTATCCGTCACAGATGAACAATTACGGTGGTGAATTTGCCTTCACGTTTTTTGGTTTTTCACCTGATACCCATAAAAAACAGGTTCTTTCTGCACTGGAAAATTTCTCGAAAGGTGATAATAAAATTCTTGATCTATCCGTTGCCTACAAGCTTACCCTGGATACCGGATTTGATGTACCGGCAGGAATACTGCATGCTCCCGGAAGCCTATGTACATATGAACCGCAAGTGGCATCGGATGTCTATGCAATGTACCAGTCTGTTTTAATGAACGGTCATGTAGTAGAGGAGGAATTGCTTTGGAAGAATTGCCCCGAAGATCAACTGGATAATTATAATTATCTGCTTGAAGTAATTGATTGGGAAGCAAATGTAAATTCTGATTTTCATAAAGAACATTTCATGAGTCCGAGACCTGTAAAACCTTATGATGTAATGCAAGCAGAAGGATATATTGAAGAATGGATCTGCTATAAATGCAAATTTGTCTGCGCAAAACGGTTGACAGTCCTACCTGGAAATTCCGTTGTAATTAAGGATAGCGCCCCTTATGGCGCGATATCCATCCAGGGGCATGGAAAATTTGGTATTTGGGATATGGAAACACCTACTTTAATACGTTACGGACAATTGACCAATGATGAATTTTTTATAACGGAAAAAGCAGCAAAGGGGGGCGTTACCATTGTAAATGAATCTAGTTGTGAACCGCTTGTTATATTGAAGCATTTTGCGGAAAATCCGGATTTGGTAATTGAATAGATATCCATCAATATTTTATAGCATAAGGAAGGGATTAAAATGGCTGAGTGGTATAAAAAAAGTTTTCGGCGAACACTACTGGATATGCATATTGAAGATTGGGATGAATCTTTTCTAAGCAAATATGATCCGGAGGAATATTTTCATGCGTTGCAGCGGGCACGTATCACTTCCCCTATGATATATGTGCAGTCACATGTGGGTTTGTGTTATTGGCCTACGAAGTCAGGGATTATGCATAAGGCTTTTACAGGTAAGGAAGATACGGTGAAGCACTTGTTTGATTTATGTCATAAGGCAGGAATGGATGTTATTCTTTATTACAGCGTTATATTTAATAACAGAGAATATGACAGACATGAAGAATGGAGAATGCTTGATTTAAATGGACAGGGTTCCAGAGAAAACGGTGTCAGATATGGTCTTTGCTGTCCGAACAGTCCGGGTTACAGAGCATTTGTATTGGAGCAGATCGAAGAGTTTAGTTCTTATTTTGATTTTGAAGGTGTCTTCTTTGATATGACCTTCTGGCCGGAAGTTTGCTATTGTAGTTCATGCCGGAAGCGATGGGAAGAGGAAGTTGGTGGCGAGATGCCGGCTGTTGTTGACTGGAACGATCCTGATTGGCTTCAGTTTGACCGTAAGCGGCAGGAATGGCTGGGTGAATTTGCACAGTTAATCACTGATAAGGCAAAAGAATGTAAACCGGGAATATCAGTAGAGCATCAATACAGTGCCTCAATGCATTACTGGCGTTTTGGAAATAATGAAAATGTTTCTCTTGCCAGCGATTATATCGGTACCGATTTATACGGAGGAATAAAACAACAGTCTTTTGCATGTAAGGCATGGTATCACCTCACAAAAAATCAGCCCTTCCAATATATGACATCACGCTGCTACCCTTCTCTTAACGAGCATACTACCTCAAAATCCTATGATCAAATAAAACAATGTATTTCCATGACTTATCTGCACCACGGAGCAAGCTTTCTTATTGATGCAATTGATCCGGTCGGAACATTCGACCACAGGGTTTATGAAGTAATCGGTGACATCTATGCTGATATGGAAGTTTATGAGAAATACCTTACCCGGGGAACTTTAGATTATGATATTTGCTTATATTATAACCTGAACGGCAAAGCAGATATAGAAGCCGGGAAAATTCCTGTGATGGATCACCGTCTAGACAGAGGAAATCCGGAGGGCGGCACTATGCCTCATCAGGAAGCATTGCTGGGAGCATGTGAGTCCCTTGTAAAACACCACATACCCTTTGGGGTCATGAATAATTGGAAGCTAGGGGAAATGAAAAAGCACAAGGTGCTGGTTCTTCCGGATGTTCCAATGATGGGCAAGTTAGAGGTTGATGCGGTAAAAGAGTATCTAAAGGGGGGCGGAAATGTCTATATGAGCGGTCATTCTGCACCGGAGCTTTTAGAAGAAGTATGCGGTCTTAAGTGGCTTAAGTATACGCAGGAAACAATTACTTATATGCAGCCGACAAAGGAAGATACTTTTTTAAAAAAATATTTTACCGCAAAACACCCTTTGGCCATGAAGGAAAAAGCAGTAATAACATCAGGAAAAGTCAAAGGCATCGTAAAAGCAACGCTTACCCTTCCTTACACCGTACCTGTTAAATTTACAGAAATATGTCCATCGGAAATAAAAGAAGATGAATATATCGATAAGAATTCCCCCTCGTACAGGTTCGCATCCATTCACGCGAATCCGCCGGGTATTGAAACAGCTTATCCTGCATTGGTGGAAAGTACTTACGGAAAAGGAAAACTGATATGGTCCGCTGTGCCTGTTGAGAAGGCTGACAGATATCAGCATAGTAACATTTTTTCTGATATTGTAAAGTATTTGGCTGAGGGAGACTTAAAGTTTGAGGCAGAAGCTTCAGAAAGCCTGGAGCTTGTTATGTTTGATGCTCCCGAATATCATCAAAAGCTTTTGGGAGCGGTAGAAACGAGACAGGCCTTTCAAATTCCCAGGACACGGGACAGCATTTTTTATATCAGATCAGAGACCACGCCAAAGAAGATAATAAGGCTGCCGGATGATGTAGAAATCCCTTTTCAGTGGGATGGTGGTAAAATTGCAGTAAATTGTGACTGCATTCATATTTTTACAATGCTTGTAATTCAATATTAGACGAAATAGTAAAAGGAGAAATAAAAGATGAATAAGAAACCGGTGCCAATTGTTTTAGCTCAAATATTATTTATGTTTTTTATCGTGGCGCTTATAATAATTACGCTCTATCCGTTCTGCTGGATGTTTTTAAATTCTTTCAAAAGTAACTCGGAAGTATTTCGGAATCCGCTCTCTTTACCGGGAAAATGGAACTTCAATATATTCTTATCCGCATGGAATACGTATTCTATAGGTACGGCTTTTCGGAATAGTTTAAAGATTACGGTAGTAGTTGTAATTATTAACTTATTCTCTTCTTCTTTGGCTGCATTTGCAACATCCCATTTAAATTTTAAAGGAAAGACTGTCTTTTTGTCATTTTGCATCGGCTGCCAGGTTGTTTCTGTCCAGACTCTTTTAACATCATTGTTT
Source organism: Mobilitalea sp. (assembly GCA_029974875.1). Next base: position 11,987 of record JARKQP010000284.1, on the reverse strand, counting down.
AGCTTACTGAAAGATATCAACATGTATAATACCCACATGGGTCTGATTCTGGTTTTGACTGCATTTAGCCTCCCGATGTCGGTATACCTGTTCCATGGATTTTTTAAAGGGGTTCCAAAGGATTTATATGAATCTTCCAAGATTGATGCATGCAGTAACAGGCAATATTATATTAAAATTTTATTGCCGTTGTCAAAGCCGATTATTTCAACCGTTATTATATTTCAAGCTATGAATACCTGGAATGAATTCCTGATGTCGATGACATTTTTACGGAATTCAAAACTATGGACGATACCGCCGTTATTAAACAATATATTTTCGGGAAGAAGCCAGAATTATGGAATGCAGTTTGCAGCTTTATCAATAACCGTACTTCCGATTTTGCTCCTGTATGTTTTTTTGCAGAAATACTTTATCAAAGGACTAACGGCCGGGGCTGTAAAAGGATAGGAGGAAAATAGGATGAAAAAATTAAAGCAAAAATTAGGAGATTGTACGGCATATCTTTATATTGCACCTACCGCAGTCCTTATGCTCATATTTATTGTGTATAGTCTGTTCTCGTCTATAGGAATTTCGCTTACACAGTGGAAAGGCATGGGAGAAAAAACGTTCATTGGATTAAATAATTATTTTGAGCTATTGAAGGATGCTACTTTTTGGAGCTCCCTTAAAATCCAATTCATATGGGTAATCATGTCGGTGGTATTGTTGGCTGTCGGAGGATTGATATTAAGTTTGGTGGTCGAATTCTTCATTCACAGAAAACTTATTCCTGCGGTCAGAACTATATTTTTTATGCCGATGATGATATCGCTTGTTGCGGTAGGTATTTTATGGGCACTGATTTACAACCCCATGATAGGACTTCTAAATGAGGTTATTGAGAATTTGGGGTTATTAAAAAAAGGACAGGTACTTGACCTACTGGGTAATAATTCAACAGCTTTGTATGCTGCTTTTATACCGGCCTTCTGGCAATGGTCGGGATTTGGTATGGTAATATTCTCAGCAGCAATTCAAGGTATCCCAAATGATGTAATTGAAGCAGCCAGAGTTGACGGCTGCAGCATCCTGGGACGACTCAGATATATTATTCTTCCGCTGCTCCGGCCCACGATTGCAATGGTATGTACACTTAATTTAATTGGAGGGTTTAAATGCTTTGACCTCTTATTTACGATGACAAAGGGCGGTCCGGGAATTGCTACACAATCCACCACAATTTATATCTATAAAGAAATGTTTGTCAACGGCAATTATGGATATAGTGCGGCAATGGCGATTATATTGTTTATTGTAACTGTTTTCTTTAGCTTGTTTTTCTTTCAGGTTACCAGACGTTTTGAAAATTAAAATTATTAAATAATTGCAAAAACGATTCATTCTTGCAATTGTTTTTAAAAATTAAAGGAGGATAAAATTTATGAAAAAATTATTTAGTATTTTGTTGATCTGCTGCATGATGTTATCCCTGACCGCTTGTAATAAAAGCAATTCGGACGGCAATGATGCATCAAGCACAGACAAGGCAGAAGGGGATTCCAAGGTTACAGATTCTAAGGAGGCAACAGACGGCGGATCACTTGATGTCTGGATGATCAGCCAGGGAACAAAAACAGATGCATATGCTGAAGCTTTTGCGGATGCGTATCCCGAGATTGATTTTTCGATTACATGGTATTCGGATGATGATTTAAAAACACAGTCAAAGATAGCACTTGATTCCGGTGTGGTTCCGGATGTCTTTGCCGGCCATGCAGGCACGGATTTCCAGGATTATTATAACTCAGGCCTGTTATTGGATATAACCTCCCTATTAAAGGATAGCCAGACTTATGACAGAATCAGTGAAGGTTATTATGGGCCATATACAGTAGAGGATAAGATTTATGGGTATCCGATAGCCGGTTTAACAACATGGCAGACTTTATATATCAATCGTGATATTTTAAAAGAATGCGGCATTACAGAAGATCCTAAAACAGTATCCGACTTAATTGAATTATCATCTAAAATCAGTGAGAAAGGTTATGCACCGATTGCCATAGGTAATCTTGATGAATGGCCTGCGGTAATCCTGTTTGGAGATTACTATGCCCAGCTGGAAAAAGACATGTCGGTCACAAATAATATTATGGAAGGCACAGATACTTTTACAAATAATCAATCCATAAGAACTGCTTTTCAAACTGTAGTTGATTTAGGGCAAGCCGGTGCCTTTATGCCTGGCTTTGCTTCAACAGACCAGAATACAGCAATTCAGACATTTGCCGCGGGACAGGCAGCAATGCTCTATTGCGGCTCATGGTGGTCCGGTATTGCAGGCGGTACTGACTTAGGATTCGATTTGGATGTTATTCAGCTTCCGCTGATTGACGGACTTACGGATAATGCTTCTGTTCAATTGTGCAGTGATGTTGCTCTATTGGCAACAAAGGATTGCAACAAAGACGCACTCACTAAATTTATTGATTATTTAACTGACGGCGGTTATTACAAGACTTATGCAGAAGAACTCAGCGCCTTTACAATCAGTTCGGATACATCCATCAATGACAATCTTAATTTAGACAAAGTATTTACAAAAGAACCAATTATGAGACAATTTGAGAAACCGGTATTATCCCCCTTCTTTGATTGGGTATTTCCTGCCCCTGTAACAACAAAATTAAAGAGCGCTTTTCAAGAAGCAATTGCCGGTAATATATCGGTTGATGATGCTTTGGCACAAGTTCAGGCAATAATGGATAAGAATCCCGTAAAATAATTCCAATATTATTTGAATCCGAAAAGCAGGAAACCGGCTGCCGGCTTAATGCTGCGCAGCCGGTTCTGCAATTGATATAGGATTAAAATAAAACCAGATAAAGGAGAATTTTAATTATGAGATTGAATCATATGAATTTAACAAAAGCAGATGCTATGAGGTATGTAGGAAGTATGTCTCAGATTATTGATGCCAGGCCCTCCATATTAACAGACGGAAAAGCTGACGGTGTTAAGATTATTGACGTAAAGAATGGAAGCGGTTTAGACTTTACAGTTATCCCCGGAAGATGTATGGATATCGCGTGGGCCAGTTATAAAGGAATTCCTCTTGCACATATCAGCAAAACAGGAATTGTAAAGCCTGAGTTATTGGAACTTTCATCCTACGGATTTTTAAGAAATTTTTTCTGCGGGCTTATAACAACCTGCGGTCTGACTTCGATGGGCTCTCCCTGTGTTGATGAAGGACAACAATTGGGATTACACGGAAGAATCAGCAATACTCCGGCAGAAGAGGTCAATATCAGCAAAGAGTGGGAGGGTGATGAATATGTCATCCGTATTAGTGGGAATGTGCGTGAAAGCTGTGTTTTTAATGAAAATCTTGTTTTAAAAAGAATTATTACAGTATATGCGGGCCGAAATGAAATCCAAATTAAAGATCTGATAGAAAACCAGGGCTTTCAAAAACAACCTTTGATGTATATGTATCATTGCAATTTTGGCTATCCACTCATCGGAGAAAATACCAGGCTGATGTTACCTGAGAAAAATAAAGTTACTGCAAGAGACGAAGCTGCATTAAAAGGAATTGAGGTATATGACCAATTCCAAAAACCTGAACAGGATTACAAGGAGCAAGTGTTTTATCATGATTTACCGGAAGGTAAACAGGGATATTCCTGTGCCTGTCTTTATAATGAAGATCTTTCGATCGGGGCATATGTGAAAATGAATAAAAAAGAACTGCCTGTTATGGTTGAATGGAAGATGATGGGAGAAGGAGATTATGTTGTTGGACTTGAGCCATCTACAAATTATCCGGAAGGCCGCAAGCTTGCCAGAGAACGAGGTCAGCTAAACATGATACTCCCTGGTGAATGCATGGAATTCAACATGTCAATTGGGGTAATTGAGTGTAAGGAGGAGTATCAAAGGATATTAACAATGTGTTAAAACGCTATTTTAGGAGAGCGTATTGGCTGTGATGGTATTCCGTCCTCTCTAACCAAAGAATTCAACCATAAACGTCAAGGTAATAATATGTTTAGTTCCTTTGTCTTTATTATTTAGTTATCCATCAATCGGTCCCAACTCCATACACCCCTATGCTTTCACGTAATTTCTCCAATAGTTTGGGCTGGATTTCAGGATAAGTCCAGTTGTCGGGCAGAGTATTAAAAAACTCTATTTTCTCTATTTCATATCCTGGCAATGTATCAAACTTTAATATATCCGCGAAGTATAGCATCCCGAAGGTTTCCTTTTTTCCTTTAATTTCTCCTCCGCAATCACATACAGAATATACGCCTACCTGCTTTATTGAGTATTCAATTGCACCTGTCTCTTCGTAGAGTTCCCTTTTTGCCGCTGATAAAATGTCTTCTCCCGCCTCCCTGTGCCCGCCAGGAAATTCATAGGTATTCCTTTCCTTATGCTTACACAGAACCCAGCACCCATTACTTATGGATATAATAACGGCAAATTCCAATAAACTGTCCTCAATATTATCATAAAAATTTACTTTTATCATTTTCCTTTCATCCCTCCGAACTTCATTGTCAGTATTCAAACAAGCCAGGCAGCATATAAGGGAATCGATTCCATCCCATTCTCCCAGCCGAAGTTCTTGCTTGAAAAACGAATGCTCGTTTCTGCTGGATATTTGCTGAGAAATACTGATAAGCTCCGTGATTTTGTATGTTCCCTGGCTTTTACTTCGACAGGAACAACTTTTCCTTCCTGCTCAATGATGAAATCAACCTCTGCTTCTCCGCCAGAAGTCCAATAATAAAGCTTATAACGATTCATTTCTAATATATTAGCTATATAATTTTCTGTCAAAGCACCGATAAAGACATGGTCGTTCCCACTAATAATATCGTATGCCGTGGTGCCTGCCTTAGTAGTTAATAATCCCACATCACTCATATAGAGCTTAAAGGAAGAGAGATTTTTATATATCTCAAGGGGATGAATGCCGTGCTCGACCTTTTCACATTTTGTAACAATGCCTGCTGCCAACAGCCAATCAATCGATGCGCCAAATAATGATGTCTTTCCCCCTTGGGCCACAACCTTATATTGAAACTTACGGTTATCCTTTGCCAACTGTGCCGGAATACTATCAAAGCAGGCCATAATCTTTGTGGTATCCGATGGTGTAGCATATTTAGCCATATCCGAAACGTAGGCGTTCAATATGCCTTGCTGTATCTCAACTGTGTTTAATACATCCTTTTCTAACGAATATTCAGCAACTGCTTCCGGCATCCCACCTATGAGCAAATACTCCCGATATAATTGTAACGCCTTATCATGCAATACAGAATCCATTTTTCTTTTTTCGAAATAGCAGATTCTGATCTCTTCTAACAATAATTCCTCTCCCAAAGCCAGCATAAACTCGTCCAACCGCATAGGATACATATTCAGGTAATCGACCTTCCCAACAGGAAAGCTATATTTTTCGCGGTTCATTGCCACGCCCAGCAAGCTGCCGGCAGCAATGATATGATATTCAGGCACATCCTCATAAAAATACTTTAATGAGGTTAACGCACGTTCACAGGCCTGGATTTCATCAAATATGATTAATGTTTTATTCGGATCTATTTTCTGTCCAAAGAACACTTCCATTCGATGCAATAAAAAGGAGGGTGATATGTTTTCATCAAAATCCTTTATGATCTTTTGGTTGATCTCAAAATTAATGTAGATTGTATTTTCAAAATATTTTTTTCCGAACTCTTTTATGCTATATGTTTTTCCAATCTGGCGGGCGCCGTATAGGATGAGCGGCTTACGGCGTCTTTTTTGCTTCCATTGTATTAGTTGTTCCTCTATATTTCTTTTCATCAGATATCCTCTTTTAGATAAAATTATAGTTCACAATAGTTTCCTGCAATTTCATCTTATAGCATATCCATTATTAAGTCAATATAAACGGATAATATTATATTTTTTCCGACTTAAGTGTGAAAAATATGCTCTGTACAAAAAAAAACCGGCCTAGGGAAGGGTTCTCTCTTACAAACCATCTTACCTAAGCCCGATTTCTCTTATATGTCTTATGAATTTCTTATTATTCCTTATTCTCTTATTTCTCTCCAATTTCTCTCTTGTTGTTTTCTTGTTGTTCTCTTGTTTCCCTCGTTACCTTTGCTGTTACCCTTCTACCATCTTCCTCCTACATCACCTGATGGATACGCCGGTCTCTTTATCATTAAATACAATTTCCTGAACCTGATCCACGTTAATGGCCTCGGAGAACCTTCCGATTATGATAAAATCTCCGCTTTCCTTATCAAAACCTTCATCCAAACCTTCGCTCATCAAACCCGCATCCCCTTGCATTACCGTTGCATCCTTATACTTAACGCCGGACAGGATAAGGGGATATGTGATGTCGAGCACCTCCGGATGAATGTCTTTGGCTTCCTGGAGCGCCTTAACATCATCGTTGTCGAAATAAATGATATAGGATAATGGGGATATTTTTATTTTATGGATCTTGACATCGCAGCCTTCCAATGTGACTGTTTTGTCCATGTCAATTTCAACGGAAGCGTTTGCCGACAAATCGATGTCAAAATTCCACTGCCCCTTTACAAGCTCTTCCACCGGGCCTGCTTTCCCTTTATATCCTTCCAATGTATTAAAGCTTAAGCTTAATACGGCTTCCTTAAAATCATAGGTCCGGTTTTTTGTGATCCATACCTCATATTCCCTGCTATTGCTGAGCTCCGGCTGTTCGAATTCGTTAACGAACCCTGAGCTGGCGCTTGTAAAAAATCCTGACCCATTGGAGGCCTTCATCTCATAGCCCATCCCATTATTTTCTGTTAGCTCCAGATTATCTGAAGTAACCTTGAATAGAAGATAAATCAGGTTTTCATCCTGAACGGTCTGCTCCAGGGTAATGGTAATCCCGTTATCCGTAACCGATTGCTCATCCTGGCGTGAATACCCTTCTTCAGTCAGATTTTTCTGCAGCTGCTCATCCGTACCAAACTGATGCGCCGCCTGGTCATTCCATTTAAGTGCCGCAAATACGGTTGCACTGCTTAAGATAAATACTGCCGCTACCAAAACAGGCAGATATCTCTTTTTAGGAGCCCAATGGCCTGTTCGCTCCTCCGGCAGGGAACGGACCACTTCCCTTATTTTTTCATGAAAGGCCTCTGTTTCTTCCGGCAGGGCATGCTTCCAATCATATATATTCTTCATACATTACACCTCTTCTTCTAATAAGTCCCTGATTTGCTTACGTCCTCTGGAAAGTCTGCTTTTGACCGTCCCTGACGGTATCCTTAAAATTCCTGCAATTTCATTTACAGAATATCCTTCGATATAGCAGAGTATAATCGGCATTCTATGCTTGATATCCAGCCTTTTAATTGCATCATAAAGCTCTGGGTATTGTACTTGCTCTGTCCTTTCTTCCAGGATACAATCATCGTAGGACACCTCCTGCTTCTTCCTCCGCAAAAACTGATAGCACTCATTGATCAGGATCCTGATCAGCCATGTCTTAAAAAAGCTTACCTCCTTAAGTGAATTCCGTTTCATATAGGCTTTTAAGATTGCATTCTGGACAGCGTCCTCACAATCCGCTTCATTGATTAGAATTCCTTTTGAGACACGGTACAGGCTTGCTTCTGCGGCAAGAACCCTTTTTGAAAACTCTTCTTTATCCATGTTTGATACCTTTCGTATGATCTGCAGCTGCTTTCTTTGTACTGTACACTTATTAGATGTTATTTTTCTGCCCGAGGTTCACTTGTATGATTACAAATTTTTAGATATTTTTAAATTTTCCAAAGCTTCCTTTGCCAGCCTTATCTTGTCTCCGTCCGTCTGCCAGATCTCATATTCGCTCATAGAAGGCAATCCCATATTGACGCCTTTCTTGCGAAAAACCATCCTGCCGTCCTTTACTATTTTACCGGACATATGATAGGAGGTTGCCAAGGTTGCAGGGTAGAGCTCCCGGATGGTCTTCCCATCTACACCTCCCCCTACCAGAATATCAATTTCCCCTGCCGCCTCCTGTACCAAACCGCGGATTAGTTCCTTTCCTTCAAGGCAATCCTTTGCCTGGCCGGAGGTAAGTATGCTGTGGATTCCCAGAGCCTTTGCCTGGGATAATGCTTCATAGGGATCCCGGCATAGATCAAAAGCCCTGCTTAAAGTTACAGACATGTCACCGGCCAGAGCCGTCAGCTGTCCCATCCGCTCCAGATCCAAGTTACCCTCCGGCAAAAGCACTCCAATGACAATCCCGTCCGCCCCCAATTCGCGGAACATGCTGACCTCTTCCTTCATTATGTTAAATTCATAATCAGAATAGCAGAAATCCCCGAACCTTGGACGGATCAGCACATGTACCTTAATATCGCAATATCTCTTTACTTCCTGAAACAGGAATTTACCAGGTGTTGTCCCCCCTATAATTAAATTCCCGCAAAGCTCCAGCCTGTTTGCACCACTCTGTGAAGCAATCCTTGCCGATTCCACAGAATCAACACATCCTTCCAAGACGTATCCCTTCATTCTGATATCCACACCTTTCAATTTTGATTGCTTTAGCCACTCTTTCAAAAAGATTGACACTTAGTCTCTTGGCCCGTTTATTCCTCTTTCAACGTGATCTCTACAACGGTATCCTTGTCATCCGGTAATGGATAGCAGTCAAATGCACGGGAATCAAAGAAAAAGTATGCATTTTCCGGGTATTCCTTTAAGTTCCAGAAGAAGGACTCCTTTACTTCTGAGCCATCTTTTATCAAACGCATCGATTTTACCTTGCCTGCCATATTGGGCAGGCAGATTGCTCCTACCTGCTCTTCCATCACATGGGCATAGAGCTTATTTCCATTCTGGGTAAACCTTCCCCATTCCGGCTTCGGAAAATCGGAAAAGGTACATCCGTAAATGCTCTTTCCATTTTCCCTCATCCATTTACCCACTTCCTTTAAAATAGAAACGGATTCCTCCTGAATCTCCCCTTTTATTGTCGGCCCAACATTAACAAGTAAATTGCCGCCCTTGCTGACACATTCTACGAGAGTCCTAACAATCAGCTTTGGCGATTTGTAGTGCTTATCATGTGCACTATAGCCCCAGTTATTATTCAGGGTAATACATGCTTCCCAAGGAATCGGATTACCGGCATGATCGCAGATACAGGCAGGGGGTATCATCTGCTCCGGTGATGCAAAGTCACCGGAATACGGCGTCGGGTTCAAGGTTCTTATGGAGCCCGCATCCTCTGCGCTGCCTTCTAACCGGTTATCAATGATGATATGCGGCTGGATTTCGCGCACCATCTGGATCAGTTCTGCCGCTTTCCATTTTTCACATTTCATATCGCCATAAGAGAAATCGAACCACATCAGATCCAGCTTGCCATAATTCGTCAGCAGTTCACGGACCTGTCCATGCATAAATTCAAGATAACGGTCAAAATTACGCCGGTCATTTTTGTATTCTTCCTTATTGCGCATCGGATGAATCCGGTCGCCATAATGGGGAAAATCATCATGGTGCCAGTCAATGATGGAAAAATACAGGCCTACCCTGATCCCTTCCGCACGGAAGGCCTCTACGTATTCCCTTACCAAATCCCTTTTGTATGGTGCATTGGTTGACTTAAACTCTGTATACTCAGTGTCAAACAGGCAGAAGCCATCATGATGCTTGGCTGTCAAAACAGCATATTTCATTCCGGCTTCCTTTGCTATTCTTGCCCATTCCTTCGGGTTATAATTCTCTGCATAAAACTCATTCATCAACGGCTCGTATTCTTCCTTCGGTATTTCTTCTATACTGCGGATCCACTCCCCACGGGCTGGAATGGCATACAATCCCCAGTGTATAAACATCCCAAACCGGGCATCACAATACCATTTTGTTCTTTCTGTCCTCGCTTTAACTACTGCATTTTCCATTGCTCCTCCTATTCTGCGCCTAATACACGCATCCGCCTTTCTGCTCCATCTGTACGCCTCGTAAGCCTATTCAATTTAAGCTAGCTATTACCTTCCCCCCGAAGCAGTTGCCGAGGATTCCTCGGCAACTGATATTCAATTTAAGCTAACTATTACCTTCCCTGTCTTCCATCCATGAAATGGCATCCCAGATAGGGGCTCCGTTGTTCTCCTGCTTCTTTCCGGGGGTACTTCTTCCATTTAATATATATCGGACTAATTGCTGCTTCATCTCCAGCGCTTCTTCCTTATATTCTTCTATCAAATTTCTGCTCTCACTGATATCCCCGCCCAGGTCGTAAAATTGAAAACGTGGCAGGGAGGCATCCTCTGTACCGGAGGCTGGATATGACCACCCGCCAGAGCCGGGGCATAGTTCTAATTTGTAATTGTCCTTCCGAATGGATAAGGATCCGTCAATGCTCTGGTGGATCATATCCTTCCTAACCCCTGGATGATCTACATCAAACCAGAGGGGGAGATTGCTGACACTGTCCTCCCCCATGGAATCAGGCAGGGTAACGTTAAAATAATCCGCCATGGTAGCCATGAAGTCCGACAAGCATACCATTTTATCACAGCGCTGGTTTTTTGGCATCTGGCCAGGCCACTGTACAATCAGGGGAACCCGGTGGCCTCCCTCGTAAATGTCTGACTTGGTTCCCCGAAAGATATAGCTGGGATTGTGTCCTGCTGCCCTTAGCTCTTCATAGTTTGCCATGGGTGAGCATCCGTTGTCTGAGGTAAAGACAATAATTGTATTCTCATATAATTGCTCTTCCTTTAATTTATTTATTATCCTTCCCACAACATCATCGCAGTGCAGGATAAAGTCACCATATTCATTTGTCCCCGAGGCTCCCCGGAACTTTTTTGCCGGTAAAATGGGTGTGTGGGGCGCAGGCATGGGATAATAGAGAAAGAAGGGCTCCTCCTTATATTCCCCGATTTTTTCTATTACCTTGTCCGTCAGCTCATCCAATACATGCTCATGCACAAATCCCGGAGCGGTAGGTCCTTTTCTCCAGAATGCCTTGCCGCTGCCCTGGGTTTCATGATCCGGCAGCTTAGTAAAATAATCATTTTCTATGTAGGCATAAGGGGGCATGTCAAGAGAGCCGCTGATTCCAAAGTAGTAATCAAAACCATAGCTGAGGGGTGAACGCCGGATCCGGCCGCCATAGTCAATTCCCTCGCAGGCTCCAAACTCCTCCTGCTCCCTAAAATCATCCGTTTTCGCAAAATCCATCCCCAAGTGCCATTTACCGATTGCTGCCGTCCGGTAGCCCTGGCTTTTGAACAAGTCAGCGAGGGTTTTTCTGCCGTCTTCAATCAAGGCTTCGGAATACCCTCCAAGCACATAGGATTTCAGCCTGGACCGCCAATTATAACGGCCTGTAAGAATACCGTAGCGCGAGGGAGTACACACCGCCGAAGTGGCATGGGCATCACAAAACCGCACACCATTTCTGCACAGCTCATCTAAATTTTCCGTTACAAAGGGACAGGTTTCATTAAAAGCCGATATATCTCCGTATCCCATATCATCTGCCAGGATGTATATCACATTTGGTTTTTGCATTGCTTTCTGTTCCATTGCCATAGCATCATTTCCTTTCCGTCCTCCGGTTCCTATCGCAGCCGGAGGAATTAGAGGAGCTTCTGCACCACATACCAGCCTTAAGGTCTGATTATGCTGTATGCAGAAGCTCCTGTTCTTTCTTAATTTTAATTTTTTTATTTTAATTATGAAGTTTTCAATATGAAGTTATTGTATTCCGTAATTATTGTCTGCCGTCCATCCATTTTCTAATTCTATTTCCTTCAGCACCTCGCCGTAAGCATCATTCAGGATAACCCCAAGCTGGTCCACATCGATGCTTCCTTCCAGGTATTGCTGGCCTGCGCGATGGAAGTAGGTTCTTAGTTTCTCGTTAATGCCAGTATAATATGCCAGCCTTAAGGGTTCCTCGGTAATAATAAAGCCCTGAAGGTTCTCCG
>JARKQP010000272.1 GCA_029974875.1 Mobilitalea sp. | reverse complement strand
TGCACATTCAACGCGTCAATTTGATCCGCTATATTTAGTCCAATCAAGTACATTGGATAGAAGGTCGTTACTATATTGAGCCTCTTTTTTGTTATGTCTGAACCGTCTACCGAGTCATGATTAGTTATATTTATTATAAAGCTTCCCACAATGGTAATCAGTGCCATTGCGGAAATAAGAAGAAACAGCTTCTTTTTCATTGATTTTCCTTTCGTAATAGATTATTGCAACTCATTTGCGTTTAATTATATTATAATTCTTTCCATGATGTCAATGATTATCCAAAAAGCTGCTGTATACCTACTGTATACTTAACTTTAGCAACTGGTTAATAACTATAGCCAAAAACCACATTTTCCGCTAAAATTTAATTTTACTTTTCCCTTTATCTGTGCTATGCTTTCTCAATGTAATACAAAAGCAAACTCTATCCTAGGGGGTATATTGATGAGAAACCATGATAAAATTATAAAATTAGTCACCGCTGCTGTCCTGGCTGCCATGACCTGTGTTGTAACCATGATACTTCCAATTAAAATTCCATATGGAAATGGAGGCTACATCCATCCCGGTGATGGCTTTGTGCTTCTCTCCGGCATCATCCTAGGCCCGGTTTATGGAGGCTTTGCTGCTGCAATCGGCTCCATGTTGGCAGATCTGTTATCCGGGTATGCACAGTATGCCCCCGTTACCTTTATCATAAAATTTCTGGCGGCAGCACTTGCAGCCATCTCCTACCGGAAAGTTCGGGAAAGGTCAGTTATTCTGGCAGGCATTTTGGGTGGAATCGTAGTAACCCTCGGATATTTCCTCTACGACAGCTTCCTGGCCGGATCAGCAGCTGCAGCTTTGGCCGGAGTTCCATTTAATCTGCTGCAGAATATTATGGGCATCGTAATTGCTTCCCTTCTGTTGCCCCTACTTTCGAGAGTACCCCAGATCAAGAGCATGATGAAGAATTAACTGATTGCTCATGCTGCTGTTTCCTGTCTTCAAGCTGTTGTCCCTGATAGCATTCCCGCAGGGATTCCATATTTTTTTATTTACTTTTTTATTTATTTTTTTATTCATATCTTTTTATTTTTTTTATTTATAACTTTTGATAATAAATCTTATAAGATTAAATAAGATGCCATGGGGATTGAACGGGTTGACAAGCCCTTCACCAGCTTCTATAATTTTAGATATACTGGAACTGGCGGATATGTGGGGAACCACGGGGGACCAGTATGAGACTTCATTCCATGGAGTTGATTTATGAATGTCGACCGCCTGGGCAAAAGCTCAGGCGGTTTTTTGATGCATTGCTTTAGTTGCCATCACTGCCACGAGTGTTTTATATCACTGGATCCGATTTATCCAATTACTAAATTGCCGCTAAGATGGCAGAACGGAGGTATGCATGAATGCATGGTATGATTTTAAACCAGGAAAATGGCAGAATGAAATCGATGTAAGAGATTTTATCCTTAGGAACTATACCCCCTATGAGGGCGATGACAGCTTCTTAGAAGGGGCAACCGGGCGAACCCTAAGACTGAACGAGAAATATATGTCTCTGGCAAAGCTTGAACACGCAAAAGGCGTATTATCTATTAATACCGACAAGGTTAGTTCCCTCTTAACCTATGAACCAGCCTATCTGGATAAAGAAAATGAGGTTATCTATGGCTATCAGACTGATGCCCCCTTAAAACGGGGCGTGAACCCCTTCGGGGGAATTCGGATGGCTCGCCAGGCCTGCGAGGCCTACGGCTATACTCTGTCTGAAGAGGTAGAGGAGCATTTCCGTTACCGTACTACCCACAACGAGGGTGTATTCCGTGTCTATACCCCTGAGATGAGAAAGGCCAGAAAAAGCGGTGTCATCACAGGGCTGCCGGATGCCTACGGTCGGGGGCGCATTATCGGAGACTACCGGAGGGTGGCTCTTTACGGCGTTGATTATCTGATTAAAAACAAAGAAAATGATAAGATAAGATTAGGCGGATCCGCCATGAACGAAGAAACCATCCGCACCTTAGAGGAACTATACCGCCAGATCGACTTCCTAAGGCAACTAAAAGAAATGGCTGACGGTTACGGCATCGACATCTCTAATCCTGCAGTTAATGCAGCAGAGGCGGTCCAATGGCTGTACTTTGCTTATCTGGGGGCAATTAAGGAGCAGAACGGCGCAGCCATGTCCCTTGGACGTACCTCCACCTTTCTAGATATTTATATTGAGAGGGATCTAAAAAATGGGATTATCACAGAAACCGAAGCCCAGGAGCTCGTCGACCAATTTGTATTAAAGCTTCGGATGGCAAGGCAGCTGCGCACTCCCGATTATAATGAGCTCTATGCCGGTGATCCGACCTGGGTGACAGAAGCTATTGGAGGGATCACGGAGGATGGAAGAAGTATGGTGACAAAGAACAGCTTCCGCTTCCTGCATACCCTTACCAACCTATCTCCCGCCCCGGAACCTAACCTCACTGTACTATGGTCAAGGGCATTGCCAGCAGGCTTCAAAAGCTATTGTACCAGGATGTCCATAGAAACGGACTCCATACAATATGAAAATGATGACTTGATGCGCCCTACCTACGGTGATGACTATGGAATCGCCTGTTGTGTATCCGCTATGCAGATCGGAAAGCAGATGCAGTTCTTTGGAGCACGCTGCAACCTGGCTAAGGTACTTTTAATGAGCCTAAATGGCGGAAAGGATGAGATCAGCGGTGAACAGATTGGTCCTCAATGCGAACCCTTTGAAGAAGGAATGCCTTTGGAATATGATAAGGTAAAGGAAAGCTTTCTCCACATGCTGGACTGGCTCTGCGGCTTATATGTCAATACCATGAATGTCATCCACTACATGCATGATAAATATGCCTATGAAAAGCTTCAAATGGCCTTGCATGATACAGAAGTAGAACGGCTAATGGCCTTCGGCGTCGCCGGCTTATCCGTTGTTGCTGACTCCTTAAGTGCCATCAAATATGCCAGAGTAACTCCAATCAAGGATGGCAGAGGTATTACGGATTTTACGGTCGAAGGTGATTTCCCCGCCTTCGGCAATAATGACGACCATGTGGATCTGATTGCTGCTGAGGTAGTTGATGAATTTATTACAAGGCTGCGTAGGCACCCTACCTACCGCAATGCAATACATACCCTATCGATCCTGACGATTACTAGTAATGTAGTATACGGCAAAAAAACCGGTTCTACTCCTGACGGACGGAAAGCCGGTGCCCCTTTCGCACCTGGCGCAAATCCAATGCATGGCAGGGACAACAATGGTGCCTTGGCTTCCCTACAGTCTGTATCGAAGCTCGATTATTCCAACTGCAGGGACGGCATCTCCTATACCTTCTCCATTACTCCTGAAGCCCTAGGTAAGACAAGGAAGGAGCAGATCATCAACCTGACTTCTATGCTGGATGGTTATTTTGGAGACCAGGGGCATCATATCAATGTTAATGTCTTAAACAGGGAGTTACTGATAGACGCAAAAGCCCATCCTGAAAAATACCCGAATTTGACGATTCGGGTATCAGGATATGCGGTACGGTTTAATTCCTTGAGCACAAAGCAACAGGATGAGGTGATTGCCAGGACATTTCATTGTAGGATCTAGGGATGCCAAATTTGCCATTCTCCTTTACTCTCAGAGTTAAGGCATGATTCATGCTTTATACAGGATGTCTCCAGCTCTGCCTGCCAGTACCTCTTTATTCCATCAAGTCTTCTATTCCACACCCCAGCGCACGGGACAGGTTAAGCAGTGTTGTCCCTTGCGCTTTACCCAGGTCATTCTGCTTTTGCTCATAGAGCTGAATCATGCGCAGCGACACGCCGGAGGCCGTTGCCAGTTGTTTTTGCGAATACCCTTTTGCCTTGCGGATACGAGCCAGGCTGGTTTCGGAGGTTGTCTTGTATTCCTCGACCCATCGGTCTGCCAGCTCAGCAAATTTTTCAATATCCGCTTCATGCAGAGCAGAATAAAGGGGCAGAAGTTTGGAAAACGGCACTACCTTGTGGAGTAGCGCAAAACTATATCCCGTGCGCCACTGATAGTAGGCTAATGCCCAGCCCGCCCAATATTCGGGGCTTTTATCCATACATTCCGAAGGCTTGGCTGTAATTATTTTACCACTGATCCGAAAAACAACCTCTTTTACAAGCTCAGGTCCTGAAAGTCCTGCAATGTACTTTGGATTGCCCTTGCCAAACTCGCTGGCAATACCTGATGAAAGGAACAGTGTAAAAAACGCATCGGCATCATATCCGCAATCCAGCACAGCATAGTCCATCATATCACCCAAGTTGTTCTGCGCATCATTTAAATAGATTTCTTCGTAAGCGCTGGTCATCGTTTTTCCACTCCTCTCTGAGAATATCAATCATATAAACGCCGTCGGAAGCTCTTGCCTGTCTACGCTCTTCTTTCAGTGCATTTCTGGCACTGCTGTCTCGTGCCCCACGCATGGGGTAGTAAACTGCTTGTTCCGCTTGGCTGTAGCCTAAAAACTCCAAACTGGAAAACGCTTTCTCTGATTTAAGCACAACCTGCTCCCCCAGCTTGCCCAATCGCATGGCTTTGGAGAGCTGACCAAGCGACAATCCTCCGCCTAAAAATGCAGTAGCAAATGAGAAATAAGAATCGTCGGCACGATAGCCACAAATGACATCATAGGGACTTAAATCGGGTAAAAATTCTGCCAGCATATATTCTTTTGCTTCTGCTGCCAAATCACTGGACAGACGAAAGGTGCGGTTTTGCAGCAACACCGCAAGCCAGTTTAGGATATGCATCTCCTCGCTGGAAAGGGAGAACAAACGCAGACCATCTGTGTGCAAATTGTATTGATTCGCAAAGCCGCCACCCCCCGCGGTACACGCCCACTCCTTTGCAATCTCAATATTTTCGGTGCAATAGAAACCTAATCCATAATCATTGTAGGCTTTTCCCACGCCGAACCGTGGTTGATCTATTATACTCTGCGATCCGTGATATAAAATAAGCTCCTGCATAATAATACCTCCCTAATTAGTATCGTCAAAGCGATACCAACCTATTCAATACCATTATATCGTTGGGACGATACAATGTCAACTGAAAATATTGTCTCTTAAGTAAAACTCACATCATTGCCATCTAATCCTGTTCCCTAAACCACAAAAAGCCTCCTGCAGGAGCAAGCCTTATCTGGCTCATCTCCCACAGAGGGCTTTCTTCCATTACCTCAAACAGATATATCTTATCACCCTCCACTACCAGAAGGTCAATTTTTCGGATAGTTCTATAAATTGGAGAGGCTTTTTCGAGTAAAATAAAGTCTGACTTTATTTTACTTGAATTAAATTATATCTGGCTCCATGCCATTCCTCACCCAAATAACTCCGGTTCATTCTCAATTAAATCCTGTACAAGATATTTATAATCAAGATTGTCAATGCCATAGAGGGCCATCTGCTATCTGCTATCTGCTATCTGCTATCTGCTGTGCAAGCATACCACGTACAACTCCAAAACGGAACCATTTTTCTCTTACTACTATATTTCCTTCTTCGTCATAGAACTTACCTTATGATTAACTGCAATACCAACCCCCATTAGCGCCCAAAACACAGGAGCAACCGTAATACTGGAGTCATTCGTTAAACCTGTCACCATATATGCTGCCGTTCCGATAAAAACTGCAACACCTACCTTTGCATAGTAGCTGTCAAATCGCCCCCTGATATACAAACGTATGCTGGATACAGCGTACATCCCGTAAAACGCCAAAAAGGCAATAAGTGACAACACACCCGTCTGAACCCCTATCTGTAGGTACAGATTATGTGGCTTTGACAAAATTTGACCTGAATATCCATAACGGGTCATATTCATATAATCATTCTGCGGAAACGTCATTGTAAAAGTATCCGGACCCGAGCCCAAAATAATATGATCCTTTAGTAGCGGGATTGTCCTAGACCAGATATATCCACGCCCCGATGCAAAGGCCCCATAACCCTTAAATAAAAAGGAGGGAGCCGTTTTTAGCTTGTCTAGCTTATTAAAAAGATTCACATAATAATAGGTACCATCCTCTGTCAAATTCGTAAAGCGGTATTGATTCCCTTCCACCTGAATATAAAACACCCCTGGCTGCGTCATATCAAATCCCAATGTTATATCAGATAATTGGCTGTCTTCTAACCGATAGATGTTCGCTGAAGGATCAAAATTAGTCACAAGGGTATTGCTATCCTTATCCAGCACCTGAAGTGATAATACATTGCTTTCATCCAAAGAATACCTTACCTTGATTTGCTGTCCCTTGAAGGTAAGTGATACGCCATCATCCAACGTTTCCATATCCGTCAATAAATGCTCCGTTTTTGGAATTTGAAAAGTACTTTTAAGCTTGCTGACCAAAAAATTACCGGTAATTACATTCATTACTATAATGCCGATCAATACAAAGACAATCGCAGATACGGCAATAATTGGCTTCTTAAATATATAACGCCGTAAAAATATAAGTATTAAGACCATTGCAGCGCCTAAGCCAATAAATCCTGCGAGGGACTGTGATCCGAATTCACCAATTAGCAGCAGGATAACGGAAAGAACCGATAGTACGATCCATACTACTTTTTTTTGAAAAAAAAGCAGAATAAAAATAACCGGCGCAACCAAAGCAACATAGACACCTACGTAATTCGGATTAAATAAAGTCATGTATACCCTTCTGACTCCGAAGTTCAAATCGATTTCCGCACCACCGCGAAGCTCTGCCGGCATAATCAGCCGGTAACCAAGCTCCGTGGTAAAGAAATCATGCCCTATGAATTGTAATAATACAAGAAGTCCCAGGAGCA
>JARKQP010000263.1 GCA_029974875.1 Mobilitalea sp. | reverse complement strand
AGCTTTTCCAGGTAATCTCTGTGTATTTCTACAGCATCTCCGACAAATATAGTTTTTTGATTTCTGTCTTTAATTATCTGTACCAATTCCTCTATATGTATACCCATGCAATCCAGAATTTTTGCGTGAAAACCCTTATCCCACATGTATAATGCTGTATATACCTGATTGTTTCTAGCATCCATAATAGGGCATACAAATGGATCACACATTGATACATTATATGCTATAGCTTCCAACGTTGGTACGCTGATAACAGGTTTTTCTGCCGCATATGCCATAGCCTTTACTGCAGTAACACCTATTCGCAGCCCTGTAAAGGAGCCCGGGCCACTTGACGCAGCATATATGTCAATATCCTGTGGCTGCAGCTCCAGACTGTCCATCAACTCTTTTATCATAGGCATAAGCTTCTGTGAATGAGTTTTCTTATGGTTAATAGAATACTCTCCCAACAGCTTTTCATTATCCATAACTGCTACAGCAGCTACTGACGAGGAAGTATCAACCGCAAGTATCTTCATAAAATAAATGCTCCTTTGCTAACTCACCCCTGGCCCCTCTCTTACTGAGAGAGTGGAAAACCAGTAAGGTATTTATAAAAATTTACGCATCATAAGAAATGTTTAATCCAATAACAAAATACTGCCCTCTGTCAATTGCCAATGGTCAACCGGCTTTCATAACCCTTGTATTTTTTACCCACAAAATCGATTTTTATACTTCTGGCATCCGGTCCATTGTCCATGACCTTCCTTATATCAATCCTTATTTGCTCCTCTGGAATTATATCTCTAATTAGGTCCGACCATTCTATCACCACAACCCCATCTCCATTAATGTACTCCTCAAACCCGATATCATACATTTCGTCAGCATCTGCAATTCTATATACATCAAAATGGAAGAGGGGCAACTTTCCCTGATACTCATTTACGATGGTAAAGGTGGGACTGGTTACATAGCCTTTTATGCCCAAGGCTTTAGCTATTCCGTTTGTAAATGCAGTTTTTCCGGCCCCCAAATCACCATTTAGGCATATAATATCTCCTGCTTTCAGTATACTGCCTAACTCTTTGGCAACTGCAACAGTTTCTTCAGACGAAAATGTCTTAAGCTCCTTCATCCTGTTACTCCTCTACCTTCCTTTCGTAAACCGCCGTACCATTTATTATTGTATAAATAACCTTTGATCTGATCTCAAAGGGATGTCCGTCAAATATAACTATATCCGCATCTTTACCTGGTTCCAGACTACCTACCCTCTCAGAAATACCGGTAACCTCGGCTGCATTTACGGTTATGGCTTTTAAAGCCTCCTCCTCTTCCATACCCTCCCTTACAGCCATTGCTGCACAGAGACCCAGGTGCTGTATGGGAACACAAGGATGGTCTGTCATTATGGCAACCTTTATACCTGCCTTTGAAAGCATACCGGGAGACTTAATGCATTGATTCCTCAGCTCTACCTTTGAACGGTCCGTCAGCAAAGGGCCCACCACCGCAGATACTCCTTCCTCCAATAATATATCTTTTATGAGGTGCCCTTCAGTGCAGTGCTCAATTGTAATATCCACCCCAAATTCTTTTGCAATCCTTATTGCCGTGAGGATATCATCTGCTCTATGAGCATGGGCTTTCAAAGGTATTTCCCTATTAAGCACTCTCATAAGTGAGTCCAGCTTCATATCATAATCCGGCTTATCATTTTCTTCTTTGTCGTTATTGTATCTCTCTATCTGTTCCTTATACTCCCTCGCCTTCATGAGATTTTCCCTGAGCAAAGCAGCAGTAGCCATCCTGGTCATGGGCATCTGTCTCTTTTCATTATAGACAGTTTTAGGATTTTCACCAAAAGCAACCTTCATTGCTATGGGCTCCTTTAAAATCATTTCCTCGACCCGCCTGCCATAAGTTTTAAGAGCCGCAAACTGCCCTCCTATTACATTTGCACTTCCAGGTCCTGTTACAACGGTGGTTATCCCACTTTCCCTGGCTTCTGTAA
>JARKQP010000258.1 GCA_029974875.1 Mobilitalea sp. | reverse complement strand
AATCTAATTACCAGTAATTATCTAGCAATAATGTAAGTTACAGTAATATAAGCGATAATAACTAAGTAACAGCAATCAAGTGATAATAGTAATTATGAAAAAAGGAGGGCAGCGTGTGAGAATGGATAACAGCGAGCAATTACCACAGGAATTATCGGCACTCATGGTGATATTCGGGGGTACCGGCGACTTAACTCATAGAAAGCTTATGCCTGCCATATATAATCTTATCCGGGATGAGCTGATTCCAGAGCATTTTGCGATTGTAGCCGTCGGAAGAAGGGATAAGACCCTGGAGGAATATCTAAGTGATGTCCGGGAAGCAGTTACAAAATATTCCCGTAACAAAATAGACGAGTCCATCTGGACGAGGCTGCGGGAGATGATCCACTATTATAAATTTGATTTTACGGATATAACCGGCTTCCAGGAGCTTAAGCTGTATTTGGACCAGCTGGATACACAGGTAAAAAGCGGGGGCAACCGGGTATATTACCTGGCGGTAGCGCCGGAATATTTTGAGACCATCGTACAGGGCTTACAGGCAAGTGATATGGCGGTAAGGCCGGGAGCCTTTAGCAGGCTGGTGATTGAGAAGCCCTTCGGAAAGGATTTGAAGACGGCAAGGGCTCTAAATGACAAGATCAACGAAGTATTTCCGGAGAAGAGTATCTACCGTATCGACCACTATTTAGGGAAGGAAATGATCCAGAACATCATGGTCCTGCGCTTTGGCAACTCTATTTTCGAAGCCCTATGGAATAACAGGTTTATTGATAATATACAGATATCCTTATCGGAGAAGCTGGGGGTTGGAACCAGGGGCGGTTATTTCGAACAGGCGGGTACTATGAGGGATATGCTGCAAAACCATATCCTCCAGGTTCTTACCCTGGTCGCAATGGAGCCGCCGACTAATCTTAAGATGGATTCCATCCGGACTGAGAAGCAGAAGGTTCTGGAAGCAATTGAAGAGTTTACCCCGGAATTTCTTAAAAATAATGTGGTATTCGGGCAATATGGAAAGGGCATGATTGATGGGGCACCGGTTCCGGGTTACCGGGAGGAGGAGAATGTCCCGGCCAAATCAGAGACGGAGACCTTTGTGGCAATGAAGCTGCATATCAATAATTTCCGTTGGGCCGGGACGCCCTTCTATATCAGGACCGGAAAGCGTCTGGCGACCAGCTCTGCAGAAATCGTGATCCAGTTCAAGTCCCTGCCCAACATCCTATATTTTAAGGATCAGGACCTCCAGGAGCCGAATTTGCTGGTTTTGAGGATACAGCCCAGTGTCGGTGTATTCTTCCAGTTTAATACGAAGGATTTCTCCAGCCATAACGGAATTGTTCCGACGAAGATG
>JARKQP010000240.1 GCA_029974875.1 Mobilitalea sp. | reverse complement strand
GAGGGTGAAAATGAGATTGAATTTGCTGCAGAAGAACCGAAGTTTTTTATCAGGGATGCTTTTGCCTGGAAAATAGAATTGGATGAAGGATTCGATTTATATATAGAGGATAGAAAAATAGCCCGGGTTCTGCCGGAAATTAACCCAGGGACGGGGAAGCTGGAAGGTAAGGCCGCCTATGTTCTTGAAAATACCAGGCGCTGGACCACAAAGGATCCGTACCAGTATCAGATCTCTGCCAGGATGGGAGACGGAGAGGACCGGATAGAATTTACGAGGAAGCTGGGGATCCGTAAGGTGGGTATTTCCCCTGAGGATGATCTGGGCGGTAAATACATCACTATAAATGACCGGAAGACCTATATCAGAGGGGTAATGGACCAGGGCTATAATCCCTGGGGAATCTATACCTATCCGAAGCTTCGGGGCAGGACACCGGGGTCTGCCGAATATGATATCCTGGCTGCGGAAGAATGTGGATATAATTTAATTCGGATGCATATCAAGGATAATGAAACAGACTGGTACGATCTGTGCGATGAGAAGGGTATGCTGGTTTGGGATGAAACTCCTTCGAACTTTTACGGGGTAGCAGAGGACCGCCACTGGCAAAGTATGCTCCGGCGGGAGCTGAGACAGATGATAAGGAAGCATAATTATCATGCTTCTGTTGTTCTGTGCTCCATCTTTAATGAGTCCTGGGGGATAACCGGAGATCATGAGAAGAGTCCCTGGGATAATCCCTTAGGACAAAATTTAATCAGGGAATATGCAAGCTATTACAAGGAAAACCAAAAACAGGTATTGGTGATTGATAACTCGGGCTATGGAAAGACGGCACAGACCCAGCTAATTGACCATCATGCCTATCCCGGTGGATTTGAGGATGCAAGGGAGTTCTTTGGCCGGTTGGCAGAGCAAAATTATAAGGGATCACATTTTAATTTTTTCCATTGGAAGAACAGGGAATTACTTCAAAATAACAGTATCAGGGATTTGCTGCAGCGTAATTGCTCCCAGGATTTAAAAAATCTTAACTTTACCGGTGAAGAGGTGCAGAATGGGCAGCCTGTTTTAATCAGTGAATTCGTCCATACGGATAAGCAGGAAGAGCTGGTTAGGATGTTCCCGAAGATCGCAGGCTACATCAGGATGAATATTGCATCCCAGGAAAATGAGGATACCAGCCCTTTTACCGCAGGCCGGATCAGACGGGATTTTGGGTTTGTAAAAGAGGATTTTACCAAGGCAGCTTATGAAATGGCTAATAGCGAAAACCTGCTCTATCTGGATTATCCGTTCCTGTCAAAGGTACAGGAGGGGGAGGAGCTTTCAATTCCTGTATATGTCAGCCTCTGGAGAGAAGGATTGTCTGACCGGGAAGCGGTGGAAATGGTATGGAAATTCACAGGGATCGATGAACAGGGATATTATAAAGAAACACCGCTGCAGGGAATGGAGCAGGGCGCAGTGGAGACGGAGAAGCCCCTGCTGTTTAAAACCATAGAATGCAAGGTGCCGGAAGAATTTAAGGGCGGATATTTATTCGTGAAATTGCTTCATGGGCAGGAGGAGCTGGCATCCACCTATATTCAATTGGAGATTTTCCCGGAAAAGGAGCCGGTACCGGAGTGCAGGACCCATCGAAGCAGCATCGAATTAAAACCCTCCGATATTGTACGGAGGGAAGGATTTTACTACAGCGGAGTTTATGAAGACCAGGCCCGCAATGCAATATGGGGCTATGGCAGGGGAAGTATCCTGTATGAGCTTCCATGTATGGCGGAAGGGTTTGAAAAGGCCAGCCTGGTGATGGAGGTATCCGACTGCATTTGTATCGAGGGGACCAGAGAAACGGATGAAAGGCTGGAGGATAGCCTTGTAGAGCTTTATATCCAGGAGGAACGGATCGGTACCATAGGCATAAAAGATCAGTCCTGCGACAGAAGGGCGCTTTTTTCCAATAGTGGTTCCGGGAAAGAACGTATTTCCAGATATGCGCAGACCGGTACTTACGGATATGGCAGACGGATAGAGGTTGAGCTTCCGGATCCTGTTATGGTGAAAATAAAAAAGGCGGGATATGTAACCGTGAAACTGGAGGCATCTGAAAAGGGAATCACGATATACGGCAACAGAATGGGCAGCCACGGATGTAATCCGATGATTTTACTGAAATAATGAGGGAGAAAGCAGATGATTGACGAAAAAAAACTAAACAGTCCAAGACCTGATTTTTATAGAGAGAATTGGTACGATTTAAATGGAGAATGGGAGTTTTCTTTTGATGATGAGGACAGAGGAAGAAAGGAAGCATGGTTTCAGGGCCATTCCTTTGATAAAACAATCCAGGTTCCCTTTTGCTATCAAAGCAGGCTGAGCAGGATCCATGATACATCAAGGCATCCTTATATCTGGTACCAAAAGAAAATTGTATTGCCCGAAGATATGGAGGGTAAGCGGATCTGGCTGAACTTTGGTGCGGTGGATTATATGGCCATGGTTTGGGTGAACGGAAATTATGCTGGCGGACATAAAGGAGGACACACTTCATTTGCTTTTGAAATAACACCTTATATCGATAAAGAAGCCACCATCACTGTATTTTGTGAAGATGCTTATGATATCGCCCAACCAAGGGGAAAGCAGCACTGGAATGAAAAAACAGACCGCTGCTGGTATACGGCTACGTCCGGTATCTGGCAGTCGGTTTGGCTGGAAGCAACACAGTCCACAAAAATAGAGCGTATCCTGATTACACCGGATATTGATAAAAAACAGGTGGAAGTAAAGGTAAAATTATCGGAAGCTGTTACGGAGGGCGTGCTGGAATGGAAGGTACGCTTTGAGGGAGCCCTGGTAAAGGAAGGAAGTATTCGTGCTGATTCCCAGAATATCCGGTTTTGTATCTCCATAGAAAACCCGGATCCCATCGATAATTTAATCCGTCTTTGGAGCCCGGAGCATCCGGAGCTGTATGATTTGGAGCTTACGTTACGTGAGGGGGAGCTTCTTTGCGACGAGGTGGGTTCTTATTTTGGCATGAGGAAGATAGAATGCTGTAAGGAGCATATCCTGCTAAACCATTTTCCATTATACCAGAGGCTGGTCCTGGACCAGGGCTATTGGGAGGAAAGCTTAATTACACCGCCTGATGTACAGGCTCTGGTGAAGGATCTCACGCTGGTAAAGGAAATGGGATTTAACGGAGTGCGGAAGCATCAGAAAATAGAGGTGCCTGCATTTTTGTATCTGGCGGACTGTATGGGAATCCTGGTATGGGAGGAAATGCCCTCGAACTATGAATTTACGGAGGACGGGATGGCAGCCTTGAAGATGGAGTATGAGGAGATGATTTTAAGGGATTATAATCATCCCTGTATCATTACCTGGGTTCCTCTGAATGAAAGCTGGGGAGTACGTGACATCCTCTGGGATAAAAAGCAGCAAAATTTTGCCCTGTCCCTATATTATGCCACTAAGTCAATTGATCCGTCCAGAATTGTGAGTACGAATGACGGCTGGGAAAGCGTAACGAGTGATATTCTCGGTATTCATGACTATGAAAGCAATGGATCCGTGCTTTATGAAAAATACCGGGACAAAGAAAAGATATTTTCTTGGACGGCGGTCGGAAAAATGATATATGCGGAAGGCTTTTCCTATCGGGGAGAGCCGGTGATCATGTCAGAGTTTGGCGGGGTAGCCTTCGAAGACGGTGAAAACGAAAACTGGGGATATAATGAGAAGGCTTTCGATGAGGATGAGTTTATAGAAAGAGTATCCAAATTATGCAGGGCCATTGAAAAGCTCGATTATATGGAAGGATATTGCTATACTCAATTAACGGATGTGGAACAGGAAACGAATGGATTATTATATCCCGACCGAAGGCCTAAAGTACCCATTGATAAAATCCGTAGTATGATTCTTGCAGAAAGTAAAAGATAAGTAGACCAAACAATGCTATAACGTAATTAAGAAAGGAACAGCCGCCCACGTAGGTGAGCTGACCAGCTATATGAGTAGGAGGGGCATTCAATCTAGCCATTGAAGTGTCCCTTTATTAGATAAAACCAAGTCCGTTATTTCTTCAAAATTATTTCTATACCTTAGCCTCTCGTGCAAATTTTAAAATTTCCATTACCCGTGATTTTTATATAATACAAAAAAGAATAAAAATTATACTATAAAACTAAAGGATGTGATATGATAAGTTAAATCAAAAAATAACGGGGGAGTGCTATGGATAAGGCTCGCAAAATGTTTAGTTTGAACCGGCAGATTGCCGTCATTCTGTCCTACGTATATATTTTATTTGTAGTAATTATTCTATCTGTATTGGGCTATCTGATTTCAAATTATCAGAAGCAGCAAAAGGATAAGAACGAGGAAGCGTTAAGCTATTATGCGGATACCCTGGATCAGGCGATTGCGGATGCAAAGGATATTGCCCGCGAGATATATAGCAATAATACGGCTTTCCGGGAGCTGGAATATTATGCGGATGAAACAACCAGCTTTAACCAAATAACATCCCTGTTCAACGATATGAAAATAATGTCCTCGCTAATCAATAATCTGGACGGGCTATGGATTTTCTACGACAACCAGCAAAGGGCGATGTATAAATTAAATCGTAACGTGAGCATGGAAGAAAAAGAACTGATACAGATGGATTGCCGGTCCTTTCTTTCATCCTCCGAAGCAAATTATGGAGAAGCCATTATTCCCACAGGAGATCATTACTATTATCTTGTCTATTTTCGCCGGAATAATATTTCTGTTGCAGGAATGGTCGATTTAAGCAGGGGAATAACCTTGGCGAAAAATGTCATACCGGCTGACGCCTACGGGGGAAGCTACGAAAAGAGTACTTATTTGATTAACGATACGGATTACGAGTTTTATCCGGTGCTTGAGAAGAAGGACTTGGCAGAGGGAAGGAATACCGTCGGCGAAGGTATTGTTTATAAAAAAACATTAAATAATACGACGTTAAGCGTGCTGTCCATGCATCATCGAAGCTTATGGAGCTATATCAGTCCTGCACATATCTGGATCTTATTGTTGCTTTTACTGTCCATATATCCCGCAGTGAAGGTCTACCACCTGATTCAAATGAAGCTGATTATTCCCTTGCGTGACATGACGGAAACCATGCATCAGATACAGCATGGAAATTGGGAAAACTTTAAAATCGACAGCAATGTGGAGGAAATAGAAGAAGTAAAAAAGTCAATTGAGACAATGATAGTTGAAATACTGGACTGGAAGAATAAAACCTATGAGGAGAAGATGGAAAAGCAGTATGCCCAGCTGCAGTATTTACAGCTCCAGCTCCGTCCGCATTTTTACCTGAACTGTCTAAAGATTATGAATGCACTGATGATGTCCCATAAATATGACGAGTCACAGGAATATTTAATTCGGGTTTCCGTACACTTTCAGTATCTTTTGCAGAATTGTATGGATTTTGTCACGGTAAAAAAGGAAATTGAGTTTATCCGCAATTATATTGAAATGATGGGGTGCGGTAATCAATGTGAAATCCGCGTGGAGCCGGAAGCTGAGGCTTGCCTGATTCCTATCCTGAGTATCCAGAGCTTTATCGAGAATTCCATCAAATATGCGAAGGGAAGCAGGAGAGAAGAGCTGGCAATGGAGATACAGGTGAGCAGCCTGGATACGGAAGACGGCAATTATATCAATATTGTAATAAGGGATAACGGAAAAGGTTATCAGGAAGAGATCCTTAAGGAATTGAACCAGGCATCGACCCCGGAAAGGTCAGAGCATGTGGGAATTATAAACCTGAAAAAAAGAATGCTGCTATTGTACGGGGAAGAGGCTGCCTGCTATTTTGAAAATAAGAATGGCGCTGTAAGTGATTTACTGCTGCCGTATAGGAAGCTTGAAAAATAAATAAGAAAGTATAGAGAGTTTAAAAATGAAGCTATTGCTGGTTGATGATAACAGGGAGATACTGGAAGGCCTGAGGGTGAGTATTGACTGGGAAGGCGTGGGTATCGAGCAGCTGCTTACGGCGGAGGATGCCGAAGCAGCCAGGGAAACCGTCAAAAATACAACAATTGATATCCTTATGACGGATATTGAGATGCCTGGAGAAAACGGGCTGGAGCTGTGGGAGTGGATGCGGGAAAACAGGCCCTCGGTTATCTGTATCTTTTTGACATCCCATGCTGATTTTTCTTATGCCCAGGAGGCAATCCATAAGGGTGGGTTTGACTATATCCTTCAGCCTGCCAGGCCGTCCGATATTGAAGCTGTTGTGCGCCGGTGCAGGGATTATATTTTGGAAAAGAAGCGGAAGGAAATCCTGTATGAAAAAGGGTACGAGTACGATAAGATAAAGCAGAAAGCCCTGGAGGGCCTGGCATATGCTTTATTTCAAAGAGGTAAGCTATTTACCGGACGGTTGGCAGAATGGGAGACAATGGTTAATCCCGATGGCCAATATAAGTGCTATCAGCCTTGCATTTATGTATTCCCTGATTCATTACAGCCGGAAGAGCTTTCCCATATGAAAGAGTATGTTGCAAACAGGCTGGATTCTTTTTATGAAAATAAAAATTATATATTATCTGTATCATATCCAAATCAGCTGGGTATTGTCATATTATGCGCACATGAGCCGGAGCGGGATATCATACGGGATCAGCTCATTGCTTTAAAATCAGAAATAGAAGAACACTATCACCAGCAATCGGCGTTATATATCAGTATGACGGGAAGAGAAGATCTGCCCCAGCTGGTTGGGCAGCTGATCGAGCTTCAGAAAAATAATGTTTCGAAAAGGATGGAAGTATACTATACGAATACGCCGCAGCGCAGTATACAGCTGAAAAACCCGGACAAGGAAAAGTGGGCTCTGTGGATTGGACAGGGGGATGGGGTTCTCGTAATTAACCAAATTGACGGTATGGTCAGATTTATGGATGAGGCAGGGCAGCTTTCCCAGGAATATATGCAGATATTATTTCAAAGCTTTTCTGACGCTTGTTCCATGGCCTGCCACCGTTATGGTTTTCATATGTCCGATTTATTTGAGAAATACTATACGCAGGAGAGTTTTATTAATTCCTGTTATTCCGTTGCTGATTTTAAGTGCGCGGTTGAATTTTGCATCAAACGCTTTGACCAATTAAAGGAGCATGGCGATAAGACCAGGGTCATGTCGGTAGAGGAGCGGATTCATCTGGTGGAGCGCTACATTGATGAGAATTTATCGGAGAATATAGTAAGGACGGACGTGGCTAGCATGGTGTTTTTAAATGAGGACTATTTTTCCAGGTTATTCAAGAATATAACGGGCTTAGGATTTAAGGAGTACGTTATGAAACAGAAAATGGAATATTCAAAAAAGTTATTGAAGGAAACGAAGTTCCCGGTCGGGGCGATAGCCTCGAAAGCGGGATATGATAATTTCTCCAATTTTACACAGGCCTTTAAAAAATTTACCGGTGTAACGCCGCAGGACTATAGAAAGGATGCAGAAAAGTCGCAAAATCAATAATACTCTGTCAGATTTTAAATAGAACCCGGCAAGTATTCTGTAATATACTTGGCTTATCAAAAGGATAGGAGAGGATATTTATGAAGAACATGAAAAAAGCCTTTGTCATGGTTTTGGCAGTCAGCCTGTTAACCGGACTGCTATCGGGCTGCAGCCCGTCTTCCGGGGACACTCCGAAAGAGGGAAATGCAACTTCCACAGCAGACCAGTCAAAGGGGGAGAACAATGAGCCGGTAAGGGTAAATATGTACCAGCTGACGCTCGGGGCAACCTTTACAGAGGATGCCGTGAACCGGATGGAGGATGCTGTGAATAAGCTGTTGGAAGAGCGGTATGGGATAAAGCTGAATTTGACCTATCTAAATATGGGAGATTTCAGTGCACAGACTAATCTTGCGCTTACCACGGACGAGGTGGACGTAGTTTCCATTTACAGCGCGCTGACGCCTCTGGAAAACTATGTGGCGAATGGACAGCTGGAACCCTTGGACAAGTACTGGGAGAATGCAACGGATCAAATGAAGTCCATGCTGACGGAGGACGAGCGAACGGGAATGACGCTGCACGGTAACCTGTGGGCTTTAAACAGGAAGTATCTGGTTGGAGGGGAGCTAAGGCTGACTATGGACGAGGATATTGTCAAGGAGGTGGGAATTGATACGAACGCCATCTATGACTATCAGAGTATCAG
>JARKQP010000238.1 GCA_029974875.1 Mobilitalea sp. | reverse complement strand
TGACGCTTGTTCCATGGCCTGCCACCGTTATGGTTTTCATATGTCCGATTTATTTGAGAAATATTATACGCAGGAGAATTTTATTAATTCCTGTTATTCCGTCGCTGATTTTAAGTATGCGGTTGAGTTTTGCATCAAACGCTTTGAACAATTAAAGGAGCATGGCGATAAGACCAGGGTCATGTCGGTAGAGGAGCGGATTCATCTGGTGGAACGCTACATTGATGAGAATTTATCGGAGAATATAGTAAGAACGGACATGGCTAGCATGGTATTTTTAAGCGAAGACTACTTTTCCAGGTTATTCAAGAATATAACGGGCTTAGGATTTAAGGAGTACGTTATGAAGCAGAAAATGGAGTATTCAAAAAGATTATTGAAGGAAACAAAGTTCCCTGTCGGAGCCATTGCATCGAAAGCAGGATATGATAATTTCTCCAATTTTACGCAGGCCTTTAAAAAATTTACCGGTGTAACACCCCAGGATTATAGAAGGGATGCAGAAAAGCCGCAAAATCAATAATACTCTGTCAGATTTTAAATAGAACCCGACAAGCATTCTGTAATATACTTGGCTTATCAAAAGGATAGGAGAGGATATTTATGAAGAACATGAAAAAAGCCTTTGTCATGGTTTTGGCAATCAGCCTGTTAACCAGCCTGCTATCAGGCTGCAGCCCATCTTCCGGTGGTACTCCGGAAGCGGGAGCTACGCCTTCTATAACAGGCCAGACAAAGGAAGGTAGCAAAGGGGCTGTAACAGTCAACATGTACCAGCTGACGCTGGGAGCAACCTTTACAGAGGATGCTGTGAACCGGATGGAGGATGCTGTGAATAAGCTGCTGGAAGAACGATATGGGATAAAGCTGAATTTGACATACCTGAATATGGGAGATTTCAGTGCACAGACTAATCTGGCGCTTACCACGGACGAGGTGGACGTAGTTTCTGTTTACAGCGCGCTGACGCCTATGGAAAACTATGTTGCAAATGGACAACTGGAACCCTTAGATAAGTACTGGGAGAACGCGTCGGATCAAATGAAGTCCATGCTGACGGAGGACGAGCTAAAGGGAATGACGCTGCACGGTAACCTGTGGGCTTTAAACAGGAAGTATCTGGTTGGAGGGGAGCTAAGGCTGACTATGGACGAGGATATTGTCAAGGAGGTGGGAATTGATACGAACGCCATCTATGACTATCAGAGTATCAG
>JARKQP010000215.1 GCA_029974875.1 Mobilitalea sp. | reverse complement strand
TATCTTCTGAAATGCCGGAGATTCTCGGCTTAAGTGACCGTATCGTTGTTATGTGCGAAGGCAAGATAACAGGGGAATTGTCTAAGGAAGAAGCAACGCAGGAGTTAATTCTTGAGTTTGCCATGGCAAAATCCCTGAAAGAAGCAGAGAAAGAGAGAGGTGCTTAAGTGATGGAAAAGAAATCCTTATGGAAAACGGTCACCGGCTCTCGTGAAGCGAGTTTGGTAATCGTATTAATAATCCTTTGTGTATTTATTGCAAGCAGAAATTCTACCTTCTTAACGCCGGGATCCATCGAAGGCCTGTTTAAGAACTATGCGGTAAACTTTGTTTTGACCTGCGGTATGATGCTTGTGCTTATCATTGGTGGTATCGATATTTCCATCGGCTCCACCCTTGCATTTTCCGGTATGGCTGCATCCCTGGTTTTAAGGGATTTTCCGGAGACCTCAGTGCCGGTGGCATTCCTGATTTCTATTGCCATAGGTACGGTATGCGGTCTGCTGATCGGTGCGATCGTGGCTTTCGCCAAGGTTCCTCCGATTATCTGTACCCTGGGTGCCATGAGTGTGTACCGGGGCTTGGCATATTTAATAGCAAAGAATGAATGGGTATCCGCTTCGGAATTCAGTAAAGCCTACAAAGCCTTTGCACAGAGCAGATATCTGGGCTTTGGCATTATCAATAACTTAGTGGTTATCGTTATTGTATTAATTGTTGTTTTCTATATTGTTATGAAATGGACCCCTATCGGAAGAAAGGTATATGCGGTCGGCAGTAATGCAGAAGCTGCCATGGTCAGCGGTATTAAGGTTACAAAGGTAAAACTGGCATGCTATACCATCCTTGGTGCTTTAGCCGGTTTATCCGGCGCAATGTTTACCTCCCTCTATGCATCCTCCCAGGGTAATATGGGTGAGGGAATTGAGATGGACGTCATTGCGGCCTGTGTAGTAGGAGGTGTCAGCTTAAATGGCGGCAGGGGAAGTGTTGTCGGAGTGTTCTTAGGTACCCTGATCATTTCCATCATCGGTAAGGGGCTTCCTATGATCGGAGTATCCCAGTTTTGGCAAAAAGCGATCAAAGGCTTAATTATTTTACTTGCCGTTATCATCAACGTTTTAGTACAAAGACAGATGGATAAGGCTGCATTGAAAAGGAGGGAGATTTAATTATGGCTGGAAAATCAGGCAGGACGATCATTGCAGAAGAAAAATTCTCCTTTAAAAAATTACTTGTAAGATGGGAAACCTTTTTGGTTATCATATTTATCCTGGTTAACATAATGAACAGCAACATCTCCAATAAATATTTGAGTGTCCCAGGTTTGTTTAATGCTACTAATTCCTTCTTGAGCATTGCCTTCCTGACACTGCCGATGTGCTTTGTCCTATTAATCGGCGAAATTGATATTTCCGTCGGTGCCCAGGTCGCCCTCAGCGCTGTACTTCTTGGTATCAGCTTTAATGCAGGTGCCCCCATGTGGCTGTCCGTCATTATCGCATTGGTGGTTGGCGTGCTGTGCGGCTTCTTAAACGGTATTATAGCCATTAAATTTACGGAGCTGAACCCGATGATTATTACACTCGGAACCCAGATCCTGTTCCGCGGTATTGCGGAAATGATCCTAAAGGATCAGTCCACCGGTGGATTTACCTCCGTAAAATGGTTCTCCGACCTGTACTGGGGAAAGCTCGGCGGCGTGGTTCCGATCATGTTCGTCATCTTCGTAATCTGTGCCGTAATCTTTGGCCTGGTCATGCACAAATCGACCTTTGGCAGGAGGATGTACGCGGTGGGAAGTAACAAGCTGGCTGCAAAATATTCCGGTATCAATGTGCCGGGGATGCGCCTTACAATTTATACACTGACCGGTTTGTTCTGCGGTGTTTGTGCCGTATTTGCCTCATCCCAGATGGGAAGTGCAAGACCGAACGTCG
The DNA here is from genome assembly GCA_029974875.1 of Mobilitalea sp. Next base: position 2,728 of record JARKQP010000215.1, on the reverse strand, counting down.
GTGCAGGCTATGAGCTGGACGCAATCGGTATGTGCGTGCTTGGCGGTGTGCTGACCGATGGCGGTAAGGGTAACTTTATCGGGGCTATGATTTCCGTATTCCTGTTAGGCTTATTGAAATACGGTCTTGGTCTTGTAAATGTATCCTCCAATATCATGCTGGTAGTAAAGGGTGCGTTACTGATCTTCGCCGTAATGATCCCTCACCTGAATTTAGGTAGGTTTTTCAAAAGGAAGGCCGTAAAAGCGGCATAATAAGAGCAATTTAGGTTTATTCTAATGGTACCAACACTCCGGTGTTCGTATAAATATTTTTAAAACTATGGGAGGTTAGTTAAATGAAAAAGAAATTATTAAGTGTAATGCTTTGCATCACATTAACAGCCAGCATGCTGGTAGGCTGCTCCGGCAAGCCAAGTTCAAACGGAACAGATACAACACCTACAAAGCCGGCAGAGAGCAATACGGATAATGGTTCTGGGGACGCTGGATCAGCAGATCCATACGCTACCGATGGTACTTATGCAATTATCGTAAAGAGTGCAGGTAACCCTTACAACAAGAAAGAATCCGATGGCTACAAGCAGGTTATTGAAGCCCAGGGAGGCACCTGTGTAATCCAGGAGCCGGAATCAGCTACGGCAGAAGACCAGATTACCTGTATTAACAACGTAGTATCCCAGGGTGTTGATGCAATTGCAATCGCAGCAAATGATACTGACGCTTTAGAGCCGGCTTTAAAGCAGGCCATGGATCAGGGTATCCATGTAATGAGCCTTGACTCCGCAGTGAATGCTAACAGCCGTGAAGTATTCGTAAACCAGGCTGGTACCAAGGAAATCGCCCAGACATTGATGGATGCGATCCTTGATATCTCCGGTGGAGAAGGCAACTGGGCAATCCTTTCCGCAGCTTCTACAGCTACCAACCAGAATGCCTGGATCGATGGCATGAAGGAAGTTATGCAGGATTCCAAATATTCTAAGCTTAATTTAATCGGTGTATACTATGGTGATGATGAGTATCAGGCATCCGTTGACCAGACAGCTGCTATTCTTGCAGACGACCCTGATGTAAAGGTTATCTGTGCACCTACAACAGTAGGTATCATGGCTGCTGCTAAGGTTCTTCAGGACGAAGGCCTTACAGGAAAGGTTAAGTTAACAGGTCTTGGCTTACCTTCTGAGATGGCTGACTACATCGGTGCTGATGATGCCCATTCCTGCCCTTATATGTATCTGTGGAATCCTATCCAGTTAGGTAACTTAGCTGCTTATGTTTCCATCGGTTTAGTAAACGGTGCTATCACAGGCGCTGCAGGTGAGACCTTTACAGTTCCTGATACTACCTTAGGTGAGAATGGTTCTTACACCATTAAAGAAGCTGCTGACGGCGGCACAGAGATCATCTTAGGCGCTCCTTTCGCATTCACACCTGAGAACATTGCTGAGTGGGCTACTGTATACTAAGACTTGACAGGCTACAGAATTGCTTTCCAAAGCTGGAATTGTCTGTTATAATGATGAGCGGAATTAAATTTGTTTCATGGTACAGGTGGACCGGCAGGCTGGTCCGCCTGCCATAAATTAAAAAGGGTTGCTGATTCCAGGCAGCCCTTTTTACCAAGAACTATAAAGGTATTTAGGAAGGAGAGCTAGTATGATTAAGGGGTTTAAAATGAAACTGTATGAGGGTATGGCAAAGGAATATGAGAAACGCCATAACGAGCTTTGGCCGGAGATGGTGGACATGATCCACCAGCATGGCGGAAAGAATTATTCCATCTTTTTGGACAAGGAGACCAATGTTTTATTTGGCTATATTGAGATTGAAGACGAGGCTAAGTGGGCAAAAGGGGCAGATACCGCAATTAACCGTAAATGGTGGGATTTCATGGCTGATATTATGGAGACAAATCCGGATAATAGCCCTGTTGCAGTTGACCTTGAGCTTTTGTTTCATTTAGATTGATTAAATATGATTCATGGCGGACTGGAGGATATCTTTGAAAAGAATTGGATTATTGATAAGCGTACTTTGCATTGCTGCAATATTAGCAGGCTGCAGCTCCAGTAAAATGAAGGTGGAGAATGGGGACAGCTATTATGCACCGGTTGCATCTGACGGAAAATATGGGTTTATTGATGCTTCCGGCAAGGTAGTGATTAAGCTCCAATATGAAGATGCCGGACTTTTCGCTGACAATGGGCTGGCTGCCGTGAAGACCGGCGGAAAATATGGCTATATTGATGCTGCGGGAGCTATGGTAATTGAACCGCAGTTTGAGAGTGCCGGTTTTTTCCGGAACGGCTTTGCAGCAGTTACCCAGGATGGTTACTATGGCTTTGTGGATGAAAAGGGCGCAGTTGTAGTGGAGCCGGTCTATGAAGGTGTAGGTAGCTATGCAAAAAATGGATATGCTGCGGTTATGAAGGATGGCAAATATGGTTATATTGACCGGCAGGGAGCAGTTGTAATAGATTTTATTTATGAAACAGCCTGCGCTTTTGATGACAATGATTTAGCCAGGGTTGTCAAGGATGGGCTGTATGGTTATATTGATCAGCAGGGAACGGAGGTTATCCCATGCCGGTTCGGATATGCCGAAGATTTTAACGATAAGGGTGTAGCGCTGGTTAAGACTGAGGATGGAAAATACGGTTATATCAATAAAGCCGGAGAATACACCATAAAGCCTGATTATCAGATGGTATTCGGTTTTACGGAGA
>JARKQP010000211.1 GCA_029974875.1 Mobilitalea sp. | reverse complement strand
CATGGCATCCGGCCGCGTCGGTCCCGCTTGCCGTGAGCGCATATCTGAAGGTTCCTCCCGGGATTATCCTGTTTGAATTTCCACCTCCGATATTATTGGGTACGTTGTTCCAGGTTCTGTCCGCGGATGTTTTCAAATGGGTTTCTATCGCATTGTATAAGGTATCGGCATGGTTGCTCCAGTTATTCAAGTCAGAAGTGTATCCCAGCTTAGCCGCAGCCTCAGCCCCCGCACGCAGTGCAAAATATGCGGTGGAGTTGTTATAGATTCCATAACCGTCAGATGTAGTCTCCCAGTTGTTACCCAATATCAGACCATATGAATTGCCGTCTATCTGTGAGCAGTAGTAATCAAGACCCTGCTTCAGTCTTGGCCACATGGCAGAAACATAGGTGCCCGTATAATTATCAACCTTCATGAGGTATGAAATCGTGGCCATTACGATCCCGGCAGCACCATTGTCGGATGAATCCGCATTGGAATAGCATAAAAACGGCATATCCTTATAATAGGAAGCCTGCTTTGCATAATCGTAGTAGCCCCATTTTGCAAGCTCCAGCATGGTTGGCGCCGCGTCCGAAACCCAATATCCATTGGCAAATATCCCGTTGGGAAGGGAGGCATCTATGAATCCCGTACCTTTATCAACCATAAAATCATTGTTCCAGTACATAGTCATGTTCGCAAGCCTTGTCCAATTGTCAGCCATTTCATTTCCTTTGAATACAACCCGCAGATCATCATCCGCAGTGTATCCGGGAGTCACCTCCACCAAAGCAGCAAAATCAAGCACAGCATTTGCGGGCATCCGGATCTTTACTATATTCCCCGATGCTTTCACCTTGCTTGTGATATCCAGATCATGTACTTTTTCCAGACCGGCCTCATTTGCAATCTCATCGGAACCGTCATTTTCCATATCAATATAATTAATGCCATAGTTGTAATTTTCTCCACAGCCGCCGATAATTCCGGTAAGCAGATAGTATTGCTTACCAGCTGTTACAGATTGATTCCACCGAAGAAAAATAGTACCGTTATTTTTCAGCGTTTCAATATTGCCGCCTACCATAAAGTCTGTCTGAGTTCCTTTGAATTCGTTTCCATAGCCGTCATAATAACCCACTTGCCAAAGAATACTTGAAGTGTCCCATTGGATGTGCTTTACTCTTTCCCGCCACGGAGAAGTAGGACCGAGCTCAATCCAATAGATGTTGGGTCCCCACCCGTCACCGGTATCCGCATCTTCAAATTTAACATCCACATAGCCATCGGACCATGTATTGGTGTCCAAAGTGAATTCCCGGGCCGTTAAGGAGCCCTCTCCGCTGTTTCCGGTGTTGAGCAGCACAGTACCGTCGACGGTCATCCTGATTTCCCCCTTTGTGACCATTGAAAGGTATAAAGGAGCCTGCAGCCCCGGATTTACCGGAATACGGTATGTAAAATTTCCTGTGCCGTCAGCCCATCTTTTTGTTACATAATGTCCTCCGCCGAAATCATTCGCCTGACTCCCGGGAACATCATATTTTTCGGTCGCAGCAACAGAATTTGACTGAGACAGCAAATACTGCTCCTGCATAAATCCACTGACAGACCCACAGTTTATTCTCATCTGGTTTTCAACCTGAGCATCCGCCAACTGTGCACCTGCTACGCCGGTAGAACTGAATGCGGCAGACAGCAAACTGATTGCGCATAACAGCGCAAAGTACCTTTTAGTCCTTTTCATCACATTTCCTCCTTAGAGAGCCTGTTTAGCGCCTCATTGTTCTGGTATTTTCGCAGCATTTATCCGATATAAAAGAAGCCGCACGCAGTTATTTTCCAATAACTATTGTGACGGTTTCTTTCTTTTTGAACACTTACTTGGAGGCGCCCATAAAACAGTTTGTATGCTATCCTGTCCTGCGGAAGATACCTACAAGGTATTCGTTTTTATTCCTTTACTGTTTTCTTAATACAATATCGTCAAACTGAACCCAGGTGTCAATTCCTGTTGACCAATACCCGCCAAACACTGTAATACTGGTATTTGATCCGGAATTAAAGTCCACAGCCACTTCCTGATAATTTGGAAGATTTCCGCTGAAATTCACTTCACTCAATACGGTCTGATTTGAATTTCTAACGCCAAAATACCCTTTGTTGATAAAATTGTTCGAGTTCTTTATGTACCCGGTAAGTCTGTAGCTGGTATTGGGGGTTACCGCAATGGTCTGTTTGATACAGTTCCAAACATTATTTGTGTCCGTGCGGATAAATACATTATTTGCACCTGTGGCTGCAAAGCCCATAGCCCTGTCTACGCCCTTAACACCTGCTCCCTCCGTTTGCCAGGGGGCTGATATGGTATTTGCAGTCTGGTTTTCAAACCCACTGTCAGCAACAAGATTAGGGTTGATATTCGAATAGTATACTTCCAGCTCCGCGATGGAGGAGAACTGAGCCGTTCCGCCCGGCGCTCCTATGATTCTTACTCCATCCCCCCAGGTATCATCAAAGGTAAAGGTGTAGGTTATATAGTTTCCGGCCGAACTGACAGGTGTCATTGAAAGCCCTGTCACATCAATCCAGTTAAGGTTTTTACGTACCTGTACCTTGAGATTGTCAAACCAGCCTCCGTCATGAAACATATATCCGGTGGTATAAGCAACCTTATTCATATTATATGCTGTCGGATAATAATACCCCCAATAGTCATCTGACTTCACCGCACCATTCCAACTATACTCGTTCTGTACTTTGTTTCCGTCATTTAAAAAATCTTTTCTTCCAAAATGAAATGCCTTCGCGAAGGCTGTCACTCCGGGGGCATTGGCGGGAAGTGCAAGATTGTTGCCGCTTTTGACATTAGCAGGTGCAGTTGCGGTATATGGCTGAACTACAAGTTTTCTTAAGGAATAGTAATAATTATCCACAATCCCGAAGCAGTTTGATTGAACCCACATTGTTTTGCCATCGCTGCTGATAAATTTTGATGGGATTGTCGGGGAATATCCGCCGTTTTTTATGGCTGTCCATGTGGGAACTGCAGGGCCATAGTCCTTTGACAGGAATTTTTTCCAAGGTCCGAAGGGAGTAGGTGACTCATAAAACTCAAATACATAGTCTGCCCATGAGCTATAGATATATCTGTTCAGAGGCTGATTATAAACAATGCTCCCCTGTGATATTACCGATGTATCTTTGAGGTTTTCGGCTCCGTAGTTGTACACAACATCGGTATAATACAGCGTGTCATCCTGTAACACAGGTGTTCTGTCATTTATATTATATGACCAGGATGCATTTCCGTTCAAATCCCCCGTATAGAACTGCCACTTGGATCTGTCCATGACACTTTCCTTGAGAACCCGAGCAAGGAAAACCTTGTTCGGAGCCGGAACTCTTCCATTGTAACTGTCCCTCCAGTTATTATCCAGTCCATAGGCATAAAGATACCCGTCTGTTCCATACTGATTATTTTTCCCATAATCCAAAAACATAATGGTTGTAAAAATGTAATTGTCAAACATCGGAGCGCTGGTATCCCATGTCCATGTAGCACCCTTATCGGTTGATTTACAGATGGTAGCAGCCGGCGCATCATTAAAATCAAGATTCAGATCCTGCACTGCACAATAAAGAACGCCATCCGCGCAGACGATTCCTGTCGGTTTCCTGTTATAGCTTGAGCCTGACCATACCTGTGAAATATCAGAATTCAGGCAAATCCCCGTAATGTCCTGGTTATATGGGTCTCCGCTGAATTTATTTACATTGATATCCCTTACAACTGTACCAAATCCTTTTCCGTCACCGTTGATACTGTAAAGATAATCATCCTCAGCCCATGCGGTGGGCCACAAATCTCCGTCACTTCCGGGTACATTGTAAGTGGAATACTCTTCAATGTCCGCATACGAGAAAAATGTACTCCATTCCGGAGTCACTGCCGATGCCTTTTCCGTTACTGCCGCCAAATAACACCATACAACAAACACCATTACCAGTAACTTTGTAAAATTTCTTCTGCTGTTTCTGCTGTTTAACATGACCCACATACCTCCTGTTAAAATTGACATGGCACTCCGGCATTAACCTTTCAAGCCGGAAAGTGCAATACCATTAATAAAATATTTCTGTCCCATAAAAAAAACTATAATCACTGGAAGAATAACAATTGTCGTCACTGCCATCAATAACGGCCAGCTCTGTATCGTCGCTCCCTGAGTTCCCCACGCACTCAGAGACTTTATCGCAAGGGGAAGAGTCCTTAATTTTGGGTCGGTTATTACAAGGAATGGGAAAAAGTAATCGTTCCAGTTGTTCATAAATGTAAAAATCCCCAGTGTAGCAAGTGCCGGTTTGCACATGGGCAGCACGATTCTTCCGAATATCTTGAACTCGCCTGCGCCATCGATTCTGGCAGCCTCAATAAATTCCGTATGGATGCTCATAAAGAACTGCCGCATCAAAAAAATGCCGTAAGCGCCTGCCAACCCCGGAATAATCACACCAGTATAGGTATCTATCAGGGAAAGTTTCTTAAGAATAAGGACGATGGGAACTGCGGTCACCGGAAACGGCACCATCATTGTAGCCAGCAAAACAATGAATATGATGTTCCTGCCTTTAAACTTATACTTTGCCAGCGCATAGGCAGCCATACTGTTGAATAAAAGACTTATTCCGGTTTTCACCACGCTTATATAGACGCTGTTGAACATATATCTTCCCAACGTGGTTTCTTTCCATGCGCGCAGGTAATTCTCCCACACAACCGGCGACGGTATCCATTGGGGAGGGTATATAAAAACACCCCCATCGTTCTTCAACGAAGTGATAATCATCCAGAGAAACGGATAAATCATTAAGAATGCACCAATTAAAACAAATAAAACCACAATTATTCTGCCAAAAATCTTTGATACTCGTTTTTCTTCCAAAGCTGATTGCCTCCCTTTTCAACATTCACGTATGAAATCGCCGCTGTCACGCATTGACGGATTCGTCCTCCATGTACTTATTCATCAGCATGGTAACAATAAGTATTATAATGAATAATACGAACGAAACCGCCGAAGCATATCCCTGGTTCATTTCCTGGAAGGCCTTCAGATAAATATGCATAACAATGGTGGAAGTGGCACTTCCCGGGCCGCCGTTTGTCAGCACCTGCGGAAAATCGAATAATTGAAACCCGTTGATTACTCCCGTGGATAAGATGAAAAAGGTCGTAGGCTTCAGAAGGGGAAGTGTAACATACCGTAATGTCTCAAAACCATTCGCTCCTTCAAGTTTTGATACTTCATAATAGGATTGATCAATTCCCTGAAGCCCAGCCAAATAGATTACCATACTGTAGCCCAATGATCTCCACACCGCAATGATTACGATAATCGCCAACGCCTGTTTGGGATCTCCCAGAAAGTATTGCTTGCCTATGCCGAATTTCTCAAGTATCGGATTAATCGTACCGAATTCCGGACTCAGGATAAACATCCACACAAAAGAAACAGCAACCGTAGAAACCACACTGGGCATGAAAAATATTGCCCTGAGTGCGGAGGAGCCTTTGAGCCATTTTGCATTCAGCGCCAGCGCCAAAAGCAGCGCCAGTATCAGATTCGGTATATTTGAAGCTATTACAAAAATTAGAGTATTTTTTAATGAGATATAAAAATTCTCGTTGGTGAACAAAATCTTGTAATGTTTTAATCCTGTGAACACGGGAGTTGTGATCCCGTCATATTTAAAAAAGCTCAGAATAAGTGAGATTGCAGTAGGAAGTAAAACAAAACAAAAAACAAGAGTAACAGCCGGCAAAAGAAACAGCCAGGGTGCAACTTTTTGAGAATTCCATCTTCTTCTGTTTATTGACGCCGGTACACTCTTGACACATGCAGTATTTTTCACTGGAAGCTCTCCTTTTGATAAAATAATTAACCGGGTAATCCATAGGGATGTTTGCCCAAGTGACTAATCATCCTGGGCAAACATCCGGATCATACTATTCTCCCTGTTCTATAAGCTTGTTTATATCCGCAGCCGCTTTTTTGAAAGCTTCTTCGGGAGTGATTGCAGCATCTTTTACAAGTACGGACGCTATGGCCTTGTTTGTTATATCCTCCCAGTACTGCTGGTGCTTTCCAATCCATGACTGATTATCCCACCCGTTGTTGAAGGTGGTAATAACCCAGTTTTCCATGTCCGCAAAATCCTGTTCCGATTTGATGCCGGGTATGTCAAATTCAGGCTGTCCGGGAACATTCCTAAAGTCTTCCGTGTTCATAATTGATATTCTCGCTCCGGGTGCAACCCATGACTTCTGCCAGTAAACAGTCAACGCTTCCTTGCTTGTCAGGTATTTAATCAGCTTCCAGCAGGCTTCTTTTTGTTCTGATTGTCTGGAAATACAGAATACCGCTGATTGTGATCTGGTTGTTTTAATTTTGCCCTTAGGGAAACTTGTTGCCTTAAATTTAAAATCAGGAACATTCTTTACAATGGTCGGAGACATCCATGTGCCATCGATGTACATTGCTGCTTTTTTTGTCTGAAAATAAACCTCCGGTCCGGTAGTACCCATATCAGCAGGATATGGAGCAACGCCCTCGTCCATCAACTTTTTCCAATATTCAAGCGCCTTGATTGCACCCGGCTGATCCAATGCGGATTTTTCCTGATCTTCCGTCCAGAGATTTCCACCTTCTGCCAGCATGAACGGTATGAATGTCCATCCCGAATACCCCTGCACCAAGCCATATCTTTCAACTTTACCATCCTTTGTCACCGTGAGGGCCTTTGCATCGGCATACAGCTGCTCAAGAGTGTAATTGTCATCTGGTTCTTTTAATCCGGCTGCTTTGAAAGCCTCAGGATCATAGAATAAACCTGCGGCATTTACATCCTGCGGAATCCCAAGAAGCTTCCCGTCCCATGTGCATGCCTTTACTGCTGCTTCAGAAAAGTCGCTTATATCAAAATTATCTTTTTGAACGTAGCTGTCCAAAGGTTCATACATGTCCTTGGACAGGAAGTTCGGCAATACACCCGTTACCTGTCTGGAAACATCCGGAAGTGTTCCGCTGGATGCCATCGTTGCATACTTTGTTACAAAATCATCAATATGGATGAATTCTATCTTTATGTTTGGGTTTTGCTTCTCAAATTCCGGTATATACACGTCTGTATAGAGCTTATCCTCCCAATTCGACCCGAAGCATCCCAAGGAAATCGTCACTTTCTCCTGTTCTGCTGAACTTACTGCCTCCTCCTTTTCTCCTGAATTTGTTACAGCCTCCTGTTTCCCGCTGCCGCAGCCGGCCAGCATAGATGTCGCCAGCATTGCAGCCATCAACCTCACAATAACATCTCTTTTTTGCTTAAACTTCATAATTGTATCCCCCTTTGATATTTTTTATATAAAAAGGATCATTCCTTTTTACTTCAAATAAGTATCATTTTATCAAAAACTAAGGATTATCGTGCATAAATACCTTCTTAAATGTCTGTATGTTAAACGGCTTAATATCAGGCAAAGGTAATCTTTTATCAATTTTTGGCATTTCTGTAAAAGGTCTGTGCGGTTCGGCCTGATACCAATAAGCGGTGGAGGACAGATCATCCGAACGGTGATTGTTGTGTCCATGCTCTATTGTAACCTTTATGCTTTTATCAAATAATACGGGATCCATGACATGATAACGGTATGTAGTAATTTTTCCGCTCCAATTCGGCCCTCCGCCCAGAACCAGCCCGTGATAAGGGGTACACACCTCCTGCTGGGGACACCATGCCGTATTGAAATAGTCTTCTGTTCCTGTGCCGTGAAGAGAAGGAGGCCATTTTTCACCATCAATAAATATCATGTCATCCCCTTCTCCATACCAGTTCCATTCATTTGTATACCTCAAATTATGGACATTGAAATTACAGCCCACATAATGACCTTCCCCATAGGCCTCCAGTATTACATAGTTGTCATCACCGGTACAGTTTTTACCTCCGAATTCAAATTCCGCATTGTCCATCTCCGTATCGTCAATTCCTTTTGCAGGGCAGCATCTGTTCCATTGTGCATGAAAATACAGCTCATTTTCAGGAATTTCATCAAGCTCAAGATAATCGATATAAAAATAAAATTTTAACGGAAGGGAAGCTTCACTTTCCGCTTCTATCCTCGCACTTTTTGAAAACGGCATCGGAAAGAAGCAGTTAAAGGCTTTTCCATCCTCCGGCCCCATCATTAGATATGCTGAGGCATAATTCCGTGTCAGGCCATGCCCCATCCCAAAAAAATCACCGATGGGAGCTTCTACACTTGGCGCATCCTCTCCATCCCAATACATCCGTAAAACAACTTTCCTTGGGAGAAACTCTTCAGACTCTTCCGTTTCGGGAGCCATTGTCATCCAGATGTGCTTTATATATCCCGCCCCGATAATATCACATATTTCAATTTTTTCCCCGGGCATAAGAGTATAAAAATCCTTATTGCCGCCGCTGCGGTCATAGCTTGACACCCGTTTGCTCTTTCCATTCTTTTTCCTGCTAATGCTGCTCAAATTCTCCAGTGCGTCCAATTTGTTTTCCTCCAATGATAATTAATATCGAGTATGACATCGATTTCACAATTGATTAACTTATAACTATAATTCAAATGAAAAACAAAATTATATTCTATGTATTTATAGATTAAACACGACTTCTATCTCCATATATTTATTCACGTTTCAATGTGACATCGATTGCACAACTAAATAATATAATACACATAATTGATTGTCAATGGGTTTTTTCAAATTCTTTATTTTGATACTAGACAATAGGATACCATTTTGCTACAATCGTATTGTTCACGTGAACAATAAGTAATTTGGAGGCATCTATGATCAAGGAGATTTACACAGAAAACGAATTGTATTCAATAGCTCCACAGAAGTCCTATACCAACGAGGCCACTGAGGCAGCCTTCCTTTTAGGCGGTATAGGTACCGGAAACATATCCCTGGGTGCCAGGGGGGAGTTAAGGGACTGGGAAATTTTTAATTCCTCTTTGAAAGGCAATAAGTTTCCCTGCAGCTTCTTTGCAGTAAGAATTGCCCAGGAAGGTCATATCCCTATTGTAAGGGTTCTGGAAGCGCAAATGAATCCTCCCTTTTCCAAATCCCATGGCTTCAACACCGTAGAAATGGCCGGACTACCAAGGTTTAAGAAATCCACCCTGCGCGGGGAATACCCCTTTGTATGGATAGATTTTGAGGATGAAGAGCTTCCCCTCAAGGTTTCTCTGGAAGCTTTTACTCCTTTTATTCCCCTCAATCCTGAGGATTCAGGAATACCTTGTGCAATTTTGAAATACAGGCTTAAAAACAACTCCTCCCAGGATATGGATGTGACCACGGCAGGGTCAGTCCTGAACCCTGTAGGCTTTAGCGGTTTAAACTCATCTTATTGCCTAAATGAAGAGCATTTTATTGGAAACGTCAATGAATTGCGGAGTAAGGACGGCATCCATGGACTGTATATGTACTCTGAAAAATACCCGGAGCAGCATATACGGCATGGGAGCTTCTGTCTTATGACCCCGGAAAATGACATCACCGCAAAGCCCTCCTGGTTGGACGGCGGCTGGTGGGACGGCATACAGGATTTCTGGGATGACTTCTGCCAGGACGGACTTCTTGAGAAAATCAACAACGTTCCCGATAACCCTTCAAAGGGAAAAGCCAAGTACGGCTCCCTGGGAGTCAAGTGTACCTTAGCTCCAGGCGAGGAAAAAGACATCACCTATATTCTGGCCTGGCACTTTCCCAACAGAAAAAAAGCCTGGGATGAAAGCTTCTCTGAAAATGAAGTATTTCAGACCGTCAGAAATCACTATGCCCTGCAGTTTAAGAATGCCTGGGAGGCCGGCAGCTACGTTTTGAAGAACTTTGACAGACTGGAGGGTGAAACTAGAAAATTCCACAAGGCTCTGTTCTCAAGCACACTTCCACCTTATGTACTTGATGCCGTATCCGCCAACATTACCGTCCTTCGCAGCCCTACCTGCTTCTGGCTGGAAAACGGCCACTTTCTCGGGTGGGAAGGCTGTCTGGACAAGGGCGGCAGCTGTCACGGAAACTGCACCCATGTATGGAATTATGCTCAGACCCTTGCCTTTCTGTTTCCAAGCCTTGAGCGGAGCATGCGCAATATCGAGTTCAACCTGGAAACCGATGAAATCGGCAAAATGGCCTTCAGGACAAACACCGTATTTGATGAACCCACCTGGGACTTTCACCCGGCTGCCGACGGACAGATGGGTACCCTCATACGCCTCTACAGGGAATGGAAATTGAGCGGCGACAATGATTTTCTGGTAAAGATGTGGCCTAATGCCCGGAAAGCTCTGGATTTTGCCTTTGCCTACTGGGACAGCGACGGAGACTGCGTACTGGACAGCCAGCAGCACAACACCTATGATATTGAATTCTACGGCCCCAACTCCCTGGTAAACTCCATGTTCTACGGTGCGTTGAAAGCAGGCAGTGAAATGGCTGCAGCCATGGGCGACACCGCTTCGGCCGCAAGGTACCTGGATGCGCTGAAAGTCGGAAGCAAGCGCATGGATGAGCTCTTATGGGGCGGAGAGTACTACATCCAGAAGATTGAAGATGTAAATTCCTATAAGTACCAGTACGGAACAGGCTGTCTTTCCGACCAGGTCATCGGCCAGTTCATGTGCCATGTTGCGGACCTTGGCTATATCCTTCCCGAGGAGCATGTAAAAAAAGCCGTGTATTCTGTATTCAAATACAATTTCAGAGATAACTTCCGTGAACACAATAATGTTCAGAGAATTTATGCACTGAATGATGAAAAAGGCCTGCTGCTCTGCACATGGCCCGAAGGCGGAAGGCCAAGACTCCCTTTCGTGTACTCCGACGAGGTGTGGACCGGCATAGAATACCAGGTGGCGGCACACCTTATCTATGAGGGTTTTATCGATGAAGGGCTTTCTATGGTCAAAGCCGTCAGGGACAGACATGACGGCTACAGAAGAAGCCCTTGGAACGAGGTGGAATGCGGTCACCATTATGTACGCTCCATGGCAAGCTGGGCAGTTCTTACCGCCCTTTCCGGCTATAAATGCGATATGGTCAGCAGAACACTCCATTTCTCACCTAAAATCAATCAGGATAACTTTTCCTGCTTCTGGTCCGCAGGGACGGCCTGGGGAACCTTTGAACAGACGAGAAATGCTGTTACAGGCAAACTGGAAGGAAAGGTCAATGTGCTGTACGGAGAATTAAAAGATGTGGCGATAAGCTTTGATGAATAATACCCAGCTTTGAGTATTATTTAATCAGGCCTTAATACAATTGGGAGGAATGCATCAATGCCAGTAACAGCAAAAGAAATTGCCGAAATGTGCGGTGTATCCAGAGGCTCCGTTGACAGGGCTCTGAACAACCGGCCGGGTATTAACCCCGAGACCCGCAGAAAAATACTTGAAACCGCTCAAAGCCTTGGCTACAAACCCGACTTTCTTGCCAAAAGCCTTGTAACCGGAAAAACCAATACCATCGGTGTAGTGGTATTTGATGTAAGCAGCCATTTTTTTGGCCAACTGGTCCATGCCATCGAAACCCATGCACGTAAATCAGGCTATTTCGTATATCTCACGGTGACAGATAAGGATAGCTTTACGGAAAAGCAGTGTATCGAACATCTGAGTATGCGAAAGGTTGACGGACTGATTCTCGTTTCCATAAATAAGGGCACGGATTTTGAGAATTCGCTCAAGACCTTGGAGCTTCCTGTAGTTACCATTGTAAACAGGGTTGGAAATGCTTTTGACTATATTGGAATCGATGACCGGGCTGCAATCTCTGATGCTGTCAGGTTTATTGCAGAGCAGGGACATCGCGAAATCCTTTATGTGACAACACCAATGGAGGCAAAAGATACTTCCAATATGTACGCGGTGGAAAAAAGACTGGAGGGTTTTTTATCCGCCTGCACTCAGTTGGGAATACCCGGAGGCTCCCAACATGTAATTGCCGCAAAGAATTATACGGAGGTTGTATGGAACAGGCTTCGCAGCCAAAATCCTCCTACCGCAATTCTTTGCTCCAATGATTTCTACGCCCTCGAAGTCATGAATTACTTAAAGGGCAAGGGTGTGAAAATTCCCGGGGATGTGTCTGTCATGGGCTTTGACAACATCGATACTCTTCGCTACATTGAACCCGGCCTTACAACCATCTCGTACCCCATTGGCCAATTGGGTGAACAGGCTGTCGACCTGCTGCTGGGGCGCGTCAGCCATATAAACACCAAAGCAGGTTACAGCACTTTGCTGAATCATCACATTGTCCGGCGGGACTCCGTGAGGGAGCCTCCCCCCCCAGCTTTCATCCCAATTTCTCATCCGTAGCTTGTGCTGCCGAATTTGTCGGTGACAGCGGTGGTCAGAATGTAACTGCCCGGCTTGGTAAGCGTAATTTCCCCGCGGTTTTTATCTATAGTATCTTTGAGAAAATCGCTTTGTTTGGTGTTACTGTCGTCCCGTACAACTGTCCATTCCAGCGTTTCCACATTACGCCGGGTCGATTTCACAGCCGTAGAGCTTGAAGCCGTGCATAGAGCAGTATCCGCCTCTTTTTGAAAATACTCTTGAATGGCTTGCCGGGTATACAGGTATTTGGACTGATCCCACAGAATGCAGTGGATATACCGGCTGAGAATTTGTTCTCTGCTCAGAATCTACTCCTTATTCATCATAAAATATTCCAAAAGAGCTTCCTCTCTTTTGGGATAGGGTTATCCTTTTATCGCATTTTGGCTAAAAAGCCGGGTTTAAACATAACTCGATTTATTCAGGAGAAGGGCATGTTGCAAAACCAATGTCAATAAGTTAAGGCTAATGAAGGAAGCAATCACTAAATATCATAATTAGGAATTGGGTAACTGGCGGGTTTTCTTGTACCGCTAGTTGCCTTTTCTTATTTTAGGCATACCGATAAAGCAGATACAATATCTGCCAGGATAAACGCATGAGTTAACAAATTATGAACAAATTTTTGTTTTATCCGTTATAATAAAAGTAAAACGGGTGGACAACAATGGAAGAATTTTTAAATTATATTGAAATAATTGAAGATATTCGCTAACAGACGAAAGTCAGACATAGCCTGAAAGATATTCTTGTTATCGTTCTGTTTGCTACACTGGCCAATGCAGATGTATGGGAAGAGATGGAGGATTTTGCACGGAATAATGAAGCCTATTTACGTCGTTATATTGAGTTGAAAAATGGAATTCCATCTCATGATACCATCCAACGGGCAATGGGGGTCATCCGTTCCGAGCAATTACAGCAACTGCAGATGAAATGGCAGGAACTGCTTAATACAAATGAAGGAGAAAAGCTAAAAAAGATCATTTGTATTGACGGAAAAACCATGCGAGGGAACAAACGGGGAGAGCAAAAGCCCAATCATATCGTATCCGCATGGAGCCGGGAGTATGGATTTTGCCTTGGACAGAAGGCAGTGAAAGAAAAAAGCAATGAAATCGTAGCAATACCAGAAGTGCTTGAAGGAATAGAGATAAAGAGCCATGTGGTGACTATAGATGCGATGGGAACGCAGACGGCCATAGCAGAAAAGATACGAAAAAGGCGTGCTGATTATGTACTAGCTTTAAAAGAAAATCAGGGTACGCTTTATGGGGATGTGAAATTATACCTGATGGATGAAGAGGAGAAGGCGAAAATACGGGAGTCAGGAAATTATCGAAAAAGAGTAGAAAAGGCACACGGTCAGCTAGAAATACGGGAATATTACCAGACGGAAGAAATCGTCTGGCTGGAACAGAAGAAAAAGTGGAACGGTTTAAAGAGTATCGGGATGGAGGAAAAGACCATCCGAAAAGGCGATAAGGAAGAGAAAGAATATCGTTATTATATCAGTAGCCTGAAAGCAGATATCGAATTATTTAGCCGTGCAGTAAGGGGACACTGGGCGGTAGAAAGCATGCATTGGCAATTGGATGTGACCTTCCACGAAGATACCAACACTACATTAGACAGGGTAGCAGCGCAAAACCAGAACATCATACGGAAATGGTGTCTCAGTATACTAAAAATGATAGAAATACGAGGGAAAAAGATCGTTACAGAGAAAAAGATTCAACATAAGCATGAATCCAATGAAGTATCTGGAAGAGCTGTTGGAAAATTAAAAAACATGAATTCAAAAATTGGGGCAGGAAAAAGATTCATGCGTATGTCGTGTTACGATCATAGCGCCATATTATCCCCGAGGAAAACGGGGGCGTCCGCCCATGGGGATAGAGAAGATACTGCGGATGTATTTGCTGCAAATCTGGTTCAATCTCTCCGATCCGGCCACAGAGGATGCGATCTACGACAGCTATGCCATGCGTAAGTTTACCGGCATAGATTTCATGACGGAGAATGTCCCGGACGAGACGACGCTATACAAATTCCGGCACCTGTTGGAAAAAAACGACTTGAACAAGCTGTTTTTCGATGCGATTAACCGCGTTATGGTGGCCACCGGCCACATGATGAAAGGCGGCACGATTGTAGACGCTACGATCATTAACGTGCCCAGCTCTACAAAAAATGCAGAAAAAGCACGCGATCCGGAGATGCATCAGACAAAAAAGGGGAATGAATGGCGCTTCGGTATGAAGTGTCACGCTGGTGTTGATGCCGGCAGCGGGCTGGTTCACACGATAGCGGTGACCGCTGCCAATGAACATGATGTGACCGCAGCGGCCAGACTCATCCGTGAGGATGACGAAGTTGTTTACGGTGATTCAGGCTATCTTGGTATTCAAAACGTCCTGAAGTAACAAATGATGTGCACTTATCTACAATCGACTACCGTATCAACCGCCGTCCGCATAGCCTGCCCAAGGTTTCCCAAAACGCTATGGATTGGGAGCGTTTGATTGAATCTCGCAAATCTTCTGTTCGCTGCAAAGTGGAGCACGTTTTTCGCATCATCAAATGCCAATTTGGTTACAAAAAAAACCGGTACAGAGGTCTAATGAAAAATGGAAACCGGCTGTACGCTATGTTTGCGTGCGCAAATCTTTATATGCTGGCTATTGCCGGACGAAGGCTCCGCGAGACCTGACAGGGGGACAGTGCGCCCAATTTCGCAAAAATGGAGATGAATTTGGGTGCTTTCGGGTTGAAATCCCATACTGTTGTTCTGTTTTGGATGCTTTTTACGTCTCATTGAACAAAATGCTATTTTTGTCTTATTTGTTCAGAGGTTCCCTAGATATTTCAGTGTCTCGTGCATTTTTTCATCCCCCTCGGAATGATTATACACTTTTTCCTTATTATCATAAATATCTAAAAATATTCATGCGTTTGTCGTGCATAAAAATAGAAAAATAGAAAAACTGATAATAGGAAAACGTATTATAGGTTCGGCTGCTAGAAAGCTTGCAGCAATTACAGCAGTTCCCATTAGCTATATTATAAACGGTGGTAGCATATAGCACTTCCTTCTATGCTAACATATTTATAATATACAGACCATAATTATACTTCTGGTCTATATTGCATATGAATTGATAATAACAGGTGAAATATTTTTTTGTTATTCATATAATATTATAAATCCAGTATGGGGGATGTTATGGAAATATATATAGTTCAGCCAGGAGACACAATAAACACAATAGCAGAACGATTTGGAGTATCTGTTGATAAATTGATACAAGACAATGGACTTATCCCGACTGACCGGTTAATAAACGGACAATCAATAGTGATTACATATCCTCAACAGATTTATATAGTAAAAGAGGGAGATACATTAATTGATATTGCTAATTCTCATAATGTATCTGTTATCAAACTGTTAGCAAGTAATCCATACCTTTCTGACAGGGAGTATATGTATCCCGGAGATACTATTGTTATTTCATATGATAGAAAAGGTAAAATTACGACACATGGAAATACAGTCCCCTATATCGATAAAAATACTTTAAGGAAAACACTTCCCTATTTGACCTATTTGTCAGTGTTGAATTTTACAGCAACAAGAGAAGGAGATTTTATAACATATTATGATGATACCGAAATAATTCAGATTGCTAAGGATTATGGTGTGGCACCACTTATGTTATTAACAACATTAACTATTTCGGGCGAAGCTAATTATAGAGTAGCATATGATTTGCTTTTGAATGAAGACTTTCAAAACAGGCAGATAGATAACATACTTAGTATTTTAAGAGTAAAAGGCTATTATGGTTTAAATTTTTCATTACATTATATTAGTATATCAAACCTAAAATATTATGAGAGTTATTTTAGGAAGGTTGTAACCCGCTTAAATGAGGAAGGTTATCAAGTTTTTTTGACAGTAAATCCAGAATTAACTATGGATTATAATAATGTAAATTTCGAAAATATCGATTACTCACAACTAAACCAATTGGCACATAACATTATTTTTATGAGTTATGAATGGGGAACAAGGGCTACTCCTCCCTCTCCCATTAGTTCTATCAATGAGTTAGATGCTTTTTTGAATTATATTCTTAATTATATTTCACCGGAAAAAGTAATAATCGGTATAGCAACAATAGGTTATGATTGGGAGCTGCCATATGTTATGGGAACATCAGAAGTAAATAGTATGACTTTAGCCAGCGCATATAATTTAGCCCGCGACGTTGGAGCAGTAATAAATTATGACGAGGTATCCCAAACACCCTATTACTTCTATACAGTTGATGGTAATATCCAGCATCTGGTATGGTTTATAAATGCAAAAAGTATAGACGCTGTTTTAGGGCTAGTATCAAAATATAGTTTATCTGGAATCAGTGTTTGGAATATAACAATTTTTAATCCGGGATTATGGTTAATCATTGACTCACAATATGATATAGTAAAGGTAGAATTATAGTATGAAATCCTTTTTAAAAATTGCCATTATTCCTTATAAAAAAATAATGGCAATTTCTATGCATTTATAATTTCAACACCGAGCTCTCCAATTTCCATCTAAGCATCAGAAAGCAAGCAACTCCCCCTGCTCCTTCTTGTCTGCATAAGCCCCAGCAGCTTTATTCATCCATTCGTCATAAAATGCAATGAATTCCCCCACCGGTACCGGCTTACTAAAATAATACCCCTGTAATTCGTCACAATCCTTTTCTACCAGCATTTTTGCCTGATCCCGGGTTTCAACGCCTTCTGCCAGGGTTTTCAGGTTTAAGATCTTTGCCATTGATATAATTGAATATGTAAGGTGCTTGTTTTGGATATCATCCAGCCCGCTGACAAAGGATTGGTCAATTTTCAGGTAATCAATTGGTAATTTTGTCAAATAGCTCAAGGAAGAATAGCCTGTCCCGAAATCATCCAGGGCTATGCTGATCCCTAAGGCCTTTATCTCCTTCAGATAACCAATTGCCCTGTCCAGCTCATCAATAAACATGCTTTCCGTTATTTCCACGATCAGCCGGATATCCTGCCCGGCATTCTCCGAAATCATCTGCTGCAAAAGCCTTACCAGCTCCATATCCTCAAATTGCTTCACTGACACATTGATAGCCAGCTTAATATCGATGCCATGCTCCTTTAAAAGCTTATCAATGCGGAAGATGTCTTTAATAATCCAGTTACTTATAGGCAAAATAAGTCCGTTTTCCTCTGATACCGGTATGAATTTAGAGGGTGGTATGATTACTCCGTCCTTGTTCCAGCGGATCAAGGCTTCTGCACCCACGATTTTATACTGGTTTTCTGTAAATTCCATCTGGGGCTGCAGGAACAACTCGAATTCCTCATTCTGGAGAGCTTCCTTTAACCTGACCAGCAGCTCCAGCTGCTCCTGGTTCCTCTTCTCAATCTCCTCAGAAGAGAACACGTATTGCCCTCCTCCTAATTCCTTGGAATGGTACATCGCACTATCCGCTTTTCTAAGAATACCCTCTAAGGTATCATCATCATAGGGAGAAATTGCTATACCAATGCTAATTCCGACCAAAACCTCCTTACCCTTTAGTATAAAGGGCTTTTTCATCTGCTCCAGGATATTTTCAGCCACACTGGAAGCGCTCTCCAGACAGCTATCCGCCTCCATCAGCAGGGCAAATTCATCTCCCCCCAGCCTGGAAAGCATGTCTTCCTTACGGATTGCTGACTGGATTCTTTTTGCCGCCTCAACGAGCAGCATGTCACCCACATCATGCCCTAAGGAATCATTGATCAGCTTAAACCGGTCAATATCCATGCAAAATACTGCTACATTAGAGTCATTCCGCTTCATCCTTGCCAACGCCATATTTAAACGGTCATAAAACAATGTCCTGTTTGGCAGTCCTGATAAGGAATCATAGTAGGCCAGGAGATGGATATCCTGCTCTGCCTTTTTCATTTTTGTCATGTCTGAGGAAATTCCGATATAGTTGGCTACGGC
>JARKQP010000201.1 GCA_029974875.1 Mobilitalea sp. | reverse complement strand
GAAGCAACCTTCAAGGATAAATCTGAAAAATATATTGTAACTAACCCAAAGACGGATGACTTTACACAATATCTGTTAATGAATGATATTACGGTCAGCTATGGCAAGGAAAATTCCGCCTTTACGGCATTAAAGGTAATTCTTCTGCTTGGCCTTGCCGGCGGCATGTTTGTATTCCTGCGCAACGGCGGAAATGCAAAGGAATTAATCAGGGACGCAAATAAAAAGAAAGTCCAGTCCGCACCGGCAGTCACCCTTGCGCAGGTTGCAGGAAATATGGAAGCAAAGTCCATGGTGGAGGATATCATTTCCTTTATCAAGGAGCCTGATAAATATGCGGATGTCGGCGCAAGGATGCCAAAGGGTCTTTTATTGTATGGGCCTCCCGGAACGGGAAAAACCCTGATGGCAAAGGCAATTGCCGGCGAAGCAAACGTACCTTTCTATGCCATGAGTGGCTCCGACTTTGTCCAGATGTATGTCGGTGTCGGCGCCAGCAGGATCAGGAGCCTGTTCAGCAAGGCAAAAAAGAGCGAGAAGGCTGTTATCTTCATTGATGAGATTGATGCCATCGGCAAAAAGCGTGCCCGCAACACCTCCGCCAGCAATGATGAACGGGATCAGACCCTGAATGCCCTTCTTACAGAGATGTCCGGCTTCCACGAGAACCAGGGGATTATTGTCATCGGTGCCACCAACCGGTTGGATACACTGGATGAAGCCCTGCTCAGACCCGGCCGGTTTGACCGCCAGATCGAGATCGGGCTGCCCGATGTAAATGCCAGAAAGAATATCCTTACGCTATACGCCAAGAAAAAGCCCCTCTCCGATGATGTGGATCTGGAGGAGCTGGCAAAGTCAACCGTATATTTTAGCGGAGCGATGCTGGAAAATCTATTAAACGAGGCAGCTATTAACGCAGCAAACGCAAAGGCTACCCAGGTCAACAAGGCGCATATCGATAAAGCCTTTTACACCGTAATCGCAGGTTCTCCCAAAACAGACCGCAGTTACATCACAGACCGGGAACGCAAAATTACTGCCTACCATGAAGCAGGCCATGCCCTGGCCACAACCCTGCTGCTGCCGGAGCATTTCATATCCAAGGTAACGATCATTCCAAGTGTCCGCGGTGCCGGAGGCTTTAATTTAAGCATTCCAAAGGATACCATGTTCCAAACCCAGCGCCAGTTAAAGGCAAACATCCAGGTTCTGCTGGCCGGCCGTGTTGCCGAGGAATTGATCTTCGGCACGGAGGAAGTCACCACCGGTGCCAGCAACGATATCCAGAAGGCCTCCCAGATGCTGGTTGATTATATCAACAAATATGGCATGGATGAGGATATGGGGCTATTCAGTATGGCGATCCTGAACGAAGGCCATGATAACCATCTAATCCAAAAATGCAGGACACAGATGAATGAATTATACGAAAGCACCAGAGAATTAATGAAAGAACAGCTTCCACTTCTGGAGAAGATCACCCAGGAGCTGCTCACCCAGGAATCCCTTACGGGACAGGATATCGAGCGTATTTGTGCGTAAAAAGCTAATACTGTGTTAACCATGATTTAACGATGAAATTTAAAAGGGTACTTGAAAAAATCAAGTACCCAGTGTATAATTTACTCAGAAGTAATCAAAAGACTTTGACCGTCTGATGATTGCCAATCGGATAACTGGGTAATTTATAGTTACAAGCTATCCTCTACGCCTATAGAGGATAGCTATTTTCTTTTCTGATGATTATCTATGTAAGTCAATGCTGCGAAAATTATCAGCACTAATGTCAACACTTCAAGTGTATTCATATTACATTTCCTCCTTCGTTTATTTCCGAAGGTAACCATCAGACTATCCTCTGACTTCTATTCAATTATACATAAGTATTTTAACATGAGTATCAAGTAGATTCAATCAAAATTGTATTATACTTCCAAATCCATTTCCAGACTATCACGCGATGTAATTTTCAATTCACTCCCGTAAATAAAAATACTCCGAAAGCCTCCCATCCTTGTCCAAAGCATTGTTATAACCCACGTACTGATACTCCTTCACCAGCTCCGAATATTCGGAAGCCTCCCCCAGACTATAAATATCATTTTTCTCATCCATATAGAATAACCCATTAATTACCGGCACCTTCTGGTATAGCTGCCAGAGATACTCATTATACGCTGTGTCCTTCAGGCCAGCCACCTTAAGAAGATAGGTAGACAGATAATTGGCGCTTATGTTATCCACATCATCCTCGGGAATATCATAATTTGCCCACAAAACAAAGGGTACGGCGTACTTTTGCCTGTATTCCTCCGGCTTGCTTGCCCCTGAATCATAGAACAGGGAAAATGCCACAGGCTGGTGATCCCCAAACATCAGGATAATCGTAGGCTCCTCCTGCTTACTGAAATAGTCGGTCAGTACCTGGAAAGCCATATCTGACTGACGCTGCAGGCTCAGATACTGCTCCACCGCCCCAAAGCCGGACATACCGGTCAGCCTGACGGATTCCTCCTCTGAAAATAATTGCTCCGTGGTATATCCTCCGTGATCCTGCATAGTAACATTGAAAATAAATACCGGCTGGTTCTTGCCCTTTGCCTCATACTCCCCAATAATCTTCTGAAAGCTGGAACGGTCGCTGATATAGCTGCGGATGTATTCCGGCTCCTTAAAATCCTCCATGGATAAGAACTCATCAAAGCCCAGCAGGGGATAGACCAGATCCCTTTTATAGCCGCTAGCCTCATAAGGATGTATTGCAATATTATAATATCCCTGATCCTTTAGGGTCTTTGCCAGGGAATCCGTAGGGTCAGTTATATATTGCTGGTAGGGGACACAATTCTTCGGAAGCACCGCCATGCTGTTTCCTGTCAAAAACTCATATTCTGTATCGCTTGTAGCTCCCCCAAAGACGGACACATACATCGTACCCTGTGTCGTATTATTGGCCAAAGCTCTGGTAAAGGGCCGGTAGTCCATATTTGTCTCAAAATTCCCTACCAGGCTTAAATCAGAATAGGCCTCGTTCATAATCACGATAATATTCGGCTTTTGCCCTGAGGGCTTTGCCTCCCGCACGTCAGCCTCATAAGCTGCATCCTGTAGCAGGGTCTCCACTTTATCAACAGAATACCCTTGCGGCTCCTGGGTTTCCATGGCCTTCACATTCGCCACAAAGCTAAAGGCGGTACCATAGGTCATGTAGGTATATTTCGGGGCGAAGAAATCCAGTACCCTGATCTTAGCCTCCACCAGATCCGTATCAAAAAATACGCCATATACGACAGCTGCCGTCAAGAAAAAAGAACCCGCCACAAGAACCCGGTTCAGCAGGGAAGGCTTTTTCTTAGGCTTCTCCAGCTTGCAGGCCAGCACATACATAAGATACATCAGCAGGGTTGCAGCCAGAACGCCTTCCGTAATACTGACCTTATAATTAGAGGCCACGCTCACGCCCGTCTGCCAGGCAAGCAGGTCACTCGGTATCAGCGGGTTCCCCCGGAATAAATAGACAAAATAATTAACTAACGCCATCAGGTAAATCATAAGGCCGCCAAGAATCATCGTATATTTGCTATTCCTTATCAAGGAATGGATCATATAGTAAATGATAATATACCAGATAACATTATATATGCTATAGCTCCGGAACATATCCGGATTATAGTTGCTTACCATAATCTCAACCATCAGGAAGGACAGGACCGGCGTTATGGCCAGAAAAAAACCATTGAAGCCAAGGGCATAGGTCTCAAAGCACCTTCTTACCTTACTGATTTCCAGCATGGAAAACAATGTGATCACAAGCCATAGCAACAGATAACCTACAACATGCAGGATCCTCACCGGGGTCACCGGTTCCTGCCTTAGAAAAACCACGACTAAAAGCAAAAAGTAAAGCAACAGCAGATATCCCGGTATGCTTTTCCTGCCTTTGTAATTCAGTTTTATCACTAGTTGTTCTTTTTTCATGATATGAATGCCCCTTTGTGCTGTAA
>JARKQP010000189.1 GCA_029974875.1 Mobilitalea sp. | reverse complement strand
TGGCCTTCTTTTCCAGCTTCTTGGAACCGCTGGTAAACCTGCGCCGGATATATCCGTATTCTGTCAGCTCCTGCTTTAATGCCGTCAGGTCATCCTCCTCCGTTGCAATATCAAGAGCCGTCTTAATAGAATCCAAATGCTCCATCTCTTCCTGTGTTTCCTGAAGCTGCTTGGACAGTGCGTCAAAGGTACGCTTCAGCTTATTATATTTTTCAAAATAATGCTTTGCATTTTCCATGGGGCTCATAGTAGGATCTAGCGGTATGCTGATCTCCTTATTGTCATAGTAATTGACCGTATTTAACACCTTAGCGCCCGGCTCTAATCCATAACCATAAGCTGTAAGCAATTCTCCGTACACCTTAAACCTGTCCCTCTTCTCCGTATCCTGGAGCTGCTTCCTCTGCAGGTCATACTTCTTGCTGGTACGGTCTATGGCATTTGATACGATCTTTCGCAGATCAAAGGATTTTTGCCGGATTCTCGCCACAGCATTTTTAGAGGAATAGAAGGCCTCCAGCAAGGCTGAAATAGAAGAATATTCCTGCACATCATAACCGGAATAAGAGCTTAAGGTAACACTGGAAAACTCAACCGGAACTCCATCCCTTGATACGATATTCGGAGAAAAGGAACCAGCCTTTACCTCCTCCATAAAACGCTCCAGGTTCTTATACAGATGCAGCCCGGCAGCTTCACCCAAAGCCTCGGTAGGTTCTTCCGCATCTATGGAGGCGCGGTAACAGATCTCATTAGCCAGCAGAGGGCTGATACCGGTCAACCCGTTATATAAAGTCTTACCGACAGGCATAGGCTTTTTCAGTATAACATCCCGGAATACCTCATAATCAATAGAAAGAGGATCATATTTTTCCGAAGTAGCCGGAATAAAATAATCACGGCCCGGCAGCACCTCCCGCACAGAGCTCACAAACTGGTTAATCCTCTTGATGCTATCAATAATTTTCATATTATCATCACAGAAAATAATATTACTATGCTTACCCATCAATTCAACGATCAGATACTTAACCCTCAGATCCCCCATTTCATCCAAGTGCTCCAGCTTAAAATTAATAATTCGTTCCAACCCGGGCTGGTAAATATCCAAAATCTTTGCACTATTTAAATGCTTACGGAGCAGCATACAAAAATTAGGTGCCGTCATAGGGCTCGGCTTCGTATTCTCCGTCAGATAAATCAAGGGAAGTCCCGCACCGGCCGAAATCAATAATTTATGCTGAGCCCGGGAGGCTCCCTTAACCGTAAGAATCAACTCATCCTTTTCCGGCTGGGCAACCTTACTGATCCGCCCCCCCGAAAGAGTATCACGCAGTTCCTTTATCAAATTTGCAATAACAACGCCATCAAAAGCCATCGCTTAATCTCCTTTAACAATTACTGTCTGTATTGTATCAAACCGCTGCAGCAATGGCAAGCTATATAGAAAATGATATTTCATAGAAATGTATGGCATATAAGTTCTTTTTAAAAAATGTATTGCATTACTCCGTTAAAGTGTATATAATGAAAAAAGCAAATACAAAGGCGAATTTGCTCTTTTTGTGCTGCGTTTTTTTGTAGATGTAATTTTAATCAAAGGAGATTAAAACATGGGATACGTTGATGAAGTAATCGAGTTGGTAGTGAAAAAGAATCCAGCAGAACCAGAATTTCATCAGGCTGTTAAAGAAGTACTAGAGTCTTTAAGAACAGTAGTTGATGCAAATGAGGAAAAGTTTAAGAGAGAGGGGCTTCTGGAAAGATTGGTTGAACCGGACCGTCAGATTAAGTTCAGGGTTCCGTGGGTGGATGACAATGGAAATGTACAGGTGAACACAGGCTACCGTGTACAGTTTAACAACGCAATTGGACCTTATAAAGGCGGTTTACGTTTACATCCTTCTGTTAACCTGGGTATTATTAAATTCTTAGGTTTTGAACAAATTTTCAAAAATTCTTTGACCGGACTTCCGATCGGAGGAGGTAAGGGCGGTTCTGATTTTGATCCAAAGGGTAAATCGGATAGAGAGGTATTGGCCTTCTGTAAAAGCTTTATCACAGAACTATATAAATATATCGGGGCAGATGTGGACGTCCCTGCAGGAGATATCGGAACAGGTGGCAGGGAAATTGGTTATATGTATGGCCAATATAAGAAGATTACCGGTTCCTATGAAGGTGTACTGACAGGCAAGGGATTAACCTATGGCGGTTCCCTGGCAAGAACGGAAGCAACAGGCTACGGCTTGTTATATCTGGTTGAGGAAATGTTAAAGAGCAATGGCAAGGATATCAATGGCAAGATCTGTACCGTATCCGGCTCCGGCAATGTTGCCATCTATGCAATCCAGAAGGCACACCAGCTTGGTGCAAAATGCGTTACCTGCAGCGATTCCACCGGTTGGATATATGATCCGGACGGAATTGATGTGGCAACTCTCCAGCAGATTAAGGAAGTACAAAGAGCCAGATTAACAGAATATAAAAAATACAGGCCAAACAGCGAATACCACGAGGGCAGGGGCGTATGGAGCGTGAAATGTGATGTTGCCCTTCCTTGTGCTACACAGAATGAGCTTCTGATCGACGATGCAAAGGCACTTGTTGCAGGAGGCTGCTTTGCAGTTGCAGAAGGTGCTAACATGCCGACGACCCTGGAAGCTACGGA
>JARKQP010000172.1 GCA_029974875.1 Mobilitalea sp. | reverse complement strand
CTTCATTCTCAATGGAGCGGAGCAATTCGACCACATGGCACTGCACTATGGTCAGCTCATTCACCAGCATGTCCGGGGATAATTCAGGGGCGTATTGCTTTAGCAGCAGGTTTACCCGGTAATTGACCGCTTTTTTATTTATGAATCCCTTCACTTTGCGCCTGCCGGTAATAATACATAAATTTTCGGCAATCGAAAGATTCGGTATCAGGGTGCTTTTTTGACCCAGACATACCATATCCCTGATTGCCGAAAACCGTTCATGCTCTGTCCATATTTGATTATGAAAGACTACTTTGCCCTCCCGGAGAAGCTCTTCCCCGATAAAGTAAAAATATAGGGCGGTTTTACCCGAGCCGGATACTCCGAGTAAGTTCACCATCTCCCCCTGGTATACTTGAAGCTGGAAATCATTTAAGGCATAGCGGGCCATCTCGTCCCCGATGCACACATTTTGCATAGACAGGATTTCAGTTTTCATAGTTCTCCCTTCCTGCACATTTTCTTATTAATATAGCCAGTACTTAATACAGCTGATACTTAATGTAGCCGATACTTAATGTGGCCGATACTTAATGTGGCCGATACGCAATAAAGCCTATACGTAATAAAGCCTATACGTAATAAACCGGCAGCGTTTTTTTACTCAAAAATGAAGGGCAGGGCAATCTCTACCTCCGTGCCAACGCCAAGTGTGCTTGATACATGGATTCCATAATCATTTCCATAAAGCAGGCGGATCCGGTTATTCACATTTTCCATGGCGATCCCATTATTATTTTCCTTTCCCTCGACCCACTCAATCTTCTTGCCCACATTCCTGAGCCTGTCATTTAATTTCTGGAGTACCGCTGCCTCCATCCCTATCCCGTCATCGGAGACCAGGATCCTAATCCGCTGCTCCCCTGCTTCAATATGGATATCGATGTGCCCCTGTTCAATTTTATTCTCTAATCCATGAAAAATTGCATTTTCCACAATTGGCTGCAGGGTCATCTTAGGGATCCGGCAGTGGTAGATCGCGTCCGAATCATCATGGTTGTATATCTGGAAAACAAAGCGGTCCTTAAACCGGTATTGCTGGATCTGCATATAGGTCCGTATATTCTCCAGCTCCTGGGACAATTTCACAATATCATTATCCTTACTGATATTATACCTAAAAAACCTTGCCAGGGCCTCCGTCATCTCCGCAATGGTGAAATTGTCATCCACAATGGCCTGACCCCGGATATTTTCCAGGGTATTATAGAGGAAATGGGGGTTGATCTGGTTTTGCAGCTCAGCATATTTCATCTTCTGGGTCATGATCGCCTGGGCATGCTCCTTTTCTATGGCCATTTTCTGCAGCTCCAAAAACTGGTCCATCTGTTCCAGCATAGTCGCCGGTTCAGAAAAGGAGCCGCTGCTTACGACATCCCTCTGCTGTATAAATTCGCTCATCTTATCCTCCAGCTTGCTGATGGGGATATAGATCTTATAGATAAACAGGATTAACAAAACAGCCAAAATAGCCAATATGACGGCGTCTGCCGTATAGAATACCTCCACCGGAATATCCCAGGGCATGACGGGGGAGGATATTAAGGTAATGATTAAGATGCTCGCTACCAGCAGCATCATGATGAATAAATATTTTCTTAGAAAATTCGTATTGATTATTCTTTTAATCACGGCTGCACTCCTGTCAACGATATAATTTACGGTATTCCGTCGGTTTTAACCCAACTAATTTATAGAAGGTTTTGCTGAAATACTTTGCGTCCACATAGCCCACTTCCTCGGCGATCAGGCTGACCGGAAGGTTCCCGTTCTTCAGCCTGTCCTTTGCCGCCTCTATCCTGCAGGAAATCAGGTAATCACTGAAATTAATCCCGACCTCCTTTTTAAAGACGGTACTAAAATATGCGGGGCTTAGCTCGATGGCTTCGGCCACCTCCTCCAGGGTAATCTGGCGCATATAATTTTCATTGATAAACTGCTTTGCCTTTCGGACAGGGAGCTGGCTTGTATTGCGCTTGTCCTCAATCACCCGTTCAAAATAACGCTGGTAGGTTTCTATAAAATTACGGAGTAACAGCTCCTCCCTTATATTGCAATCCAGGATAAACTGCATCTGCTGCTCAAAATCCCCAATGACGGCCTCCTGGATCTTATTCCCTTTCCAGATATCTATGGTGAGCTCCTTCATTTTTTCCATTAATTCAAAGATCAGCACCGGGGAATAATTTACCGTGGTGTGGATGTCATCCACAACCTTATCAAAATCACTGATGAAGGCCTGGATATCCATGGCCTCGATTTCATTTTCAAATTGCCGGCGGATGCTTTCCGTAAAAATATCTTCCACGCTGATCTGCCTGTAATTCAGCTCACTGTAATTGATGATGCGGTTTGTCCCTTTTTTCAGCCTGCATTTGACTGCTGCCACCGCTTCCCCTATGGTAGCTTTTATATCCGTGATGGAATCCTTCTCTTCCCCAATGCCGATTGTCACGTAGAATCCATTGAATTTATCCAGTTCAAGCCGGCAGAGCTTCAATATTTTATCCATAATATTAAGCACCTGCTCCCTTTGCTCCGCCTGATAATTCACCACCGTCACTACTCCGGTCTTGACGTAGGAATTAATATATTCCCATTCCCCATCCTCCATGGCCTTCTCAATCAGATAGTCAATCCCGTTCAGCAGGCTTTTGATATCATAATTCGGGGCGTTGGAATCAATCTTAGTTAAGAAGGCTATAAAGTATCCATTTTCAAATTCACAATGGAGCTTTTCATCCAGTTCTTCCAGCTCCCTGTCCCCACTAAAACGGCTGCTGTGTATGATGGAGCTTAGGAAATGCTTCCGGATCCTCTTCTTCCCGGAGCTTGCAATCTCTTCTAATTCCTTTTTTTCCTCAACTATGGCGCTGGCTTCTTTTCTATGCTGCAGGATACGGTCAATGGTTTCCTCTAATTCCTTTTTATCAATCGGTTTAAGCAAATAATGCTTTACCCCCAGATTAAGTGCAGTGTGGGCGTATTCAAAGTTTTTGTAGCCGCTCATAATTACAAAATCAGCATTCAGGCCCATATCCTTGCCTTTTTGGACTATCTGGAGGCCGTCATAGCCGGGCATCCGGATATCGGAAATAATAATGTCCGGCTGCTCCTCCTCCATTATTTTTAAGGCCTCCAGACCATTATGTGCCATCCCGATGATCTTAAGTCCTTTTTCTTCCCAATTAATTAATTTGCAAATCATTTGGCAGATTATCTGCTCATCATCCGCAATTAATACCTTTAACATAGTTATTCCTCCACACTCCATCGATTACCTTCTTGCTGTTATACCATACGTCCGCAGAATAGGAACTCATGGACCTTGTCCATTCGTTCACGTTGCACTTATCCATAAAATTCATTCCGCTTGCTTGAGCGAGCTTAGCAAGCGGCATAAATTCCATGGACCAATCTGCTCATCGTGTATATTATACCATGGGAAAACCACCATGGTATGGCACTGCGTGCCAAGATGCGCACTCCCGCTGGTCGGCGCTGGTATAATATCTAACGATATTATACCATGGAATCGCCGCTTTAAAAAGGCGCTGCCATAATTAATGGAAAGCAGCGCTGCCGCAGTGCTTCTCTGGGCACTGCGGCAACGCTTCTTTATATAAATATAATTATTATCGGCTTCTTATTCTCTCTCTGCCAAGGTTTCAGGTGTAATGATATAAGCCTGACCATCCACACGTTCGATTGGTGTCTGGCCGGTAATCAAAGGAGTGACGCCCTTCATGAAATCATTGATGGTATCATCAAAGGTTCCCATGGAAATAGTTCCCCTCAACACACTTTCATTTGTTGCGGATGCCTTGATCTTTGCAACAATTTCCTGTGTCTCATCAATACAGAAAATACCGAATTTGCTCTTATCCTGAACCGGAGATGAGGAGGAAGTGATATAGGATTCTATACCGATTGCACAAGTACCGTTTACTGCGATAATTACATCGATATCAGGCGTTGAAAGCATGGTATTTTCTATCAGCGTACGTGCTGCATCCGTATTATCCTGGTCTTCCACTTCTGCAGTAATTAAATTAACCTTAGGATTTTCCGCAATTTTCTTCAATCCATCGCTACGCGTTACTGACTGGGGAACTGTTGAGGAGGTCATAACGAATACATTAACCTCTCCATCGCCTGCGTCAGCAAAGGTCTTGTCAATCCAGTCACTAGTCATAGCCACGCATTGTGCCGCCATGGATTCCTCTGTTGCTGAAATAATACTTGTTGTTGCACCCGGAATTTCGTATGCAAATGCGACTACCGGAATACCTGCATCCGTTGCTGATTTGCAGGCACTTGCAACACCATCCCCGTTTACAGCCCAAACAACGATTACGTCACAGCCCATGGTTGTAAAGTTTTCAATCTGTGTAAGCTGGGTGGTAACATCATTTTCTGCTGAGTCAACCTGAACCTTGCAGCCCTGTGCTTCCAATGCTCCCTGCATAGCCTTGCTAAGGGCCAGCATAAAGTCATTGCCGATGCTCGGCATAGTAATACCAACGGATTTGCCTTCTGCTGATCCCCCTGTTGTATCTGTTACTGCCTCTGTAATCTGGTCAGCCGCTTTTGTAACTGCAGCGGAATCCCCGCCATTTGTAGCGGAATCTCCTGATTTTTGTGTACTACAGCCTGCAAGCATTGTTAAGGACATTGCAATTACTAAAATAATGCTAAAAATCTTTTTCATAAATATTCTCCCTTCGGTAGATTTGATGAATTAACTATAATAGAAAACGCAATGTCCGGCAATGAGAGTACTTTTTTAAAAAGTGGATTATTTTTCGATTGACCTATTCTTTGATAATGAAGCTTCTTAAACTGACAGCTTTGTCCATTTTACAGTTGGGTGCCGATTTTATTCACCGATTAGGCGTTTCAGCATTTGGTGATGACGTCTGACTTGATCTACCTCATCGGCAAGATGCTCCCTGTCCTGGTCTTGGCGTGAACGTTGCCCTTCAAACTCTGTACAAATATATCCGTTCCAGTTATTCCTCTTTAAGACTTCAATCACTTCTGCGTTCATCGTTGATGGATCATCATAAACACCGGGAGCAACCTCAATCATATCATGGACCTTTCCATGAATACTACAAATATAAGGAAGAATAAGCTCGATATCCTCCGGTTGTGCAACCGTCTTCCAAGAGAAGGCACGTTTTTCCTGGGGTGAAAGTCTGCCTGGATATTTCTTCTCGATGGCTTCCCCAAGGTCCGCTAAAGGGATCTCCTTCATCATCGCCTCAATATTTGCGGCAAATTCCCTATCCTTCATGTGGCGAACCGCTGCTTCTACTACATCAAGATATGGAGCTTTCGTAAATATCCCCATGTCCGGGACAAAGCCAACATGCTTCGTACCAGTTTTCTTAATAAACTCAACCGTATCATATACAGCAGTACCAGGGCTCTCACAAAATAAACCTTGAATGGTAGGATCCGGCTTAATCGGAATAGGGGTATGAATCTCCCACGCAATCTTTACATCTAATTTAACCGCCGTGTCCAAGGCCCATTCAATCACCTCGGAAGGAAGTCCCGTCATCGCGCGAACATGCTTAAATCCCATATCTGCTGCCAATTGCAGGTCAAGCTTCAGAAGCTCTCCCGCTTCTTTCTTGGTCATAACATGGTCACGGAAACGAAGCGTGTCAAGGAATCCGTCCAGCGTTACAGGTGTAAGGTCATAGCGGGCCATGGTGTTATGCCAATCTGCTAAGAATTCGCGGGTTGGAAATGGGTACTTTGGTACCGTTGTCTCATTAATAATTTCCACACCGTCACAACCGAGCGTCTCACGGAGCTCACGGCACATATCATGATAGTCCATTTCACCGAAAAACTGCGTTTGTTGATAGCTATAAAATGAAACTCCTCTTTTTATTCCCATACCGATCTCCCCCCTCACTTTACTTCCATGTCAAAATAGTATATATCGTGCTGCTTACCGCCTGCCACTGTACCGGGAGCCGGCGGATTCCGGATCCATTCCTCATCATGTGGCATCCAGCCGTATTGGGTAAACACGCTCTGCATAATACCAACGTGATGCTTCCCTTTCGATAGTCCTCCCGGGCAATCTACGTACACAGTTCCGAAATCATCAAAGTCCCAATGCTCATAGCATGCCTTCTTGATCTCATCAAAATCCCTTGGTGGCCTACCGTTAATCTCAAATTTCTGTAATTCCCTTGGGTACTCCACTCCGTCAATATTAATGTAATAACCGTTGTGAAGGCTTAGAAAGCATCCCCGGTATTCTGCTATGCGGACCTGGAATTTAAATCCGGTCACTTCACCGTTCTTTTCCACATTTTCTAAGCTATCTTCTTTTAACAAATACCTATCAAACATAAATCATACTCCTTTCAACTTCAAAAATAATTTTGATAATTTTAGAACCCGACATCAAACTTAACTATTTCATTCCCGATCTTTTGCTCCGGAATGAACAGTGTCGGACTCATAGCCACAATTTCATCAGCGGTAACTGAACGCCCTAACTCTTGGGAAAGGAAGATTCCATCGGTAAAGAGGAGCTGTTGGAGAGCGATGTCCGGGGTGTTATAACGGGTGGTATCATCGAGCAGACCAAGCTTATATGCCAGCCACATGATTTGGTTATCATTAAACAGCATCATACGTGGATCTTTACGTGCCTCGATTATTCCATTCTCATCACAGTTAAGCTCCATCGTTACATGCCTTCCATCCATCTCACCATAGAACTTCAGCTCCGGTTCACCACCCCATGCTGGTTTTCCCATTCCGGGACGTGCGAATTTGCCGCCAACCGTATCTGTATTAATGATTTCGAGACCTCCCTTGGAACCCAATACATAGGTCATGGCATAATCCTTATAGTTCATCGCAGTTGCTGCCAGGAAATGAAGGCCAAGGCCATTCTCAAATTTTGCGAAGCCATCACTAATATCCTCTACACCATATCCATCCGGGTTTGTGATAAGCTTTGGGTCAATTTCCACCCCCCTGGTTGCAAAACCGGAAACGCTCTGAAGCTTTGGTTGCCCCAGGATATATAGAATCTGCCCGACGACATAAATACCAAGGTCAATCGCTGCAGCATGGCCTGCAATGCGTTTAGAGTAAAAATCGCTTGTAAAATTCGGGATATCATATCCCGGGCGGCGGCGACGTGTCAGCTGCTCAATATTTACAAAGTAAGGTGTACCGATCCGTCCGGAAGCAATCATATCACGAGCAACCCGCGTTTGGGGTGACATGAGGGAGCTTATCTGCACATGGAATTTACGCCCCAGCTTTGCAGCACAATCCATCATCAGCTTCGCATCATGATATGACGCAGCGGATGGCTTCTCACAATAAACGTCGAAGCCCGCTTTCATAGCCATAATTGAAATCGGGGTATGATAGTTATTATGGACACACACGTCGATTGTATCTATATCATCCCGTTTCAGCAGCTCACGAAAATCCGTATACAGATCTTTTTTATCAAAGCCATATTGCTCCCCCCAAGCCGCAAGCCTCTCTGGAATAATTTCTGCCACGGCCACAACCTTTGCCGTGAAGCCTAATAATTCAGCATTCTTTTGTATGTTCTCATAAATAACCATATGGCGATGTGATATCATGCCTCCACCAATAATACCAACACGAATTTCTTTCATTGTCGTACACCTTCCTTTCAAAGATTGGTCCTTTGTACATACTATTTCTATATATTCATATTACAGGAAGTAGAGACATCTTCCTGTAATCGGTGCGCCCCTTGGGGTACACTTTGCACGGCGCAAGAACATCGCCTTTTATGAGAAGTTAAAGTCCAACCTCCCATAACTTATATTATAAAAGCTAAAGTCATCTTTCGCTACGTTGATATGATGCATAAATATGGTTTATTTTGCCCACCTTTATATTAATTTGTAGGAAACAGAACAAAAAAAGGACAACATAAATTGTCCTTTTTTGATTCAATGGTTCACTTATTCAATAATTACGGTACGGGTCATATTACCCTCCAGGGGGAACGGAATATATGCAGTCCTCGTGCAGACCGTCAGCTTTACCTCATGGCTGCCCTTGGAAAGGCTTCCCTTTTGCAGTACCCTGACTGTGGCGGGGATTCCGTATTCCCATTTGATCGTTGCTACTGTTTCCATTTCCTTTAACGTAAACCAGTCGATATGATCCGGTGTGAAGCGGATATCTTCCTCCGGAACCTTAATGCCATCCACTTCAACAGCCACGAAATTTACCATAGACAGCGGAATGCCACGATAGTATGTAATCTGGGTTTGCATTTCATAGCCGATGACCTCTCCGTTTTCTACGACGTTTTTACAGGTGCCTTCTATAAATACATTATTATCAAACATGGTATCCCCTCCTATCCTTCAATTTCCTTAATCAGCTTCTGGATTAGCTTCTGATGCGACGCTACTTGCTCCTTATCTGGGATCTCCTCATCGGGAAGAATCCATCTGTTGCCCTCGTATTCCGTAGCCACATAACCGTTATAGCCATGCTTGTGCAGGTAGTCCAGCACTTCCTTAAAGTCAATGCTATATTCGATGCCCTCATCGGTCATCTCGTAGAGCTTGAAATGTACGTGCCTGATGTACTTAACAAAGGGATCCATGCAGGATAGGGCGCAGTTTTCATAGCCGGAAAGGTTGGCAGCATAGAACATGTCCTTTGCCGGATCCTTGATGAGTGACGCTAATTTCGGATCCATTTTTCCGTACTTTTTCTCCAGGGCGAAGAAGTCAGTTCCGTTTTCAAAAACCTCTTCTGCATATTTAATTAAATCCGGGTTCGTTCCAAACAGCTTACCGCAGTAGTTTCCGACAATCCGGGGAACCTTCCTGCAGAAAAGGCTTGTATCTGGAACAATTCCGATATAGGGAGAATTAAGGCGCAGCATCTCATTCAGGAACTCATCTGTTTTTTCTACGCCAAAGCCCAGGCCCCCATGGATCTCAATACAAAGGGCAACGCCGTACTTTTCCGCTGTTTCAAGGCAAGGCTCCAGAACCCATGCCGGTGTCATTGACACAAGGCGTATGATTTTAAAGCCCAGGCGGTGTGCCATAATAATTTCCTGCTTAATCAGCTCAACGCATTCACGCCTTGTTAATTCCCTGTTCTTGTACAGGTTGGTATTCAGGAAAATATCGTCACATACTAAATCCAAATTATACTTGCTTGTG
>JARKQP010000747.1 GCA_029974875.1 Mobilitalea sp. | reverse complement strand
GAAACTTAAGGTAGTCCCTGTTCCTGAGTTTCCCCGCCGTCGGCAGTGGTGCCGGAGCATTGTTTTGTCATGCCGTCAAGGGCGGCGGTAGCCTGCCAAAAAACTTTATCTAGCGATTTTCAAGGTTCTGATGGGCCTATTGTTTTGGCCTGGGGTTTTCATACGTTACTTTACACTACCTGTAAACCTGTCGTAGCTGAATCGTCATGGTTTTCTTTATTCCTGTTTATGGTTACCGTAACCGTATGGTTTTTCCTCCCTTTCTCTTAGGTACCTTAAGAGATCCGGGTTCTTTTAGCTCTTCCATATTCCGCTTACATACATTAGACGTAAGAGTTGATTTATCCGTTCCATGATTTTTAAAATGTAATTAATCCCAGGTTTTTAAAGTTTAATTATTCTCATATTAAAGGGTAATCATTCTCAATATTAAAAGGTAATTATTCTCATAAGCAAAAAAGGCAGGATAAATATCCCAAGAACCTCATAAGATATATCAAGTTAAGGAATGCTAACCAGGAAAGGAATTTTGTATGGATTTTCAACAAAGCAGAACATATAGCAACATTGACAGTGCCTACCGAAGTGAATCCATAGTCCACACCCTATACCAAATCTATAGCGACAGGGCCAGGGTGGATGGCTTTGAAGAAATAGGAAATATTTTCGATGCAATAGCAAGAAATGAAAAGGAGCATGCCAGGATTTTCTACCGCCTATTAAACGGGGGGCTAATCCCGGATACCCAGCAAAACCTCCTTAGATCCGCTGAGCTGGAGACAGCAAAGGCTGACGAATACAGGGCTTTTGCCCAGATAGCACTTGAGGAAGGCTATAACGATGTTGCATCCCTCTTTAATGGAATCGCGAATATCGAGCTAAATCATGACCTGCAATTCCGTTCTTTATATGAGAATGTGGTACGTGACCAGGTATTTTGCAAGCCAACGGAGACCCTTTGGGTCTGCATAGAATGCGGCAATATCATGAGCGGCCCCTGTGCTCCCGAGATCTGCCCTGTCTGCGGTTTCCCCCAGGGCTTCTACAAGGTTTTCCAGGGCGTCAGCGAATAGGCCGGGCATAAAGAAAAGGCGGCTTTTTCCAAGCCACCTTTTCTTTATATTTAACAGTTAAGGACGGCTTCATAATATTCATCATAGGTCATGCCGCTCCTATAAATTTTTTCCGCCAGGTACCTTCCCACATACCGGAAATGCCAGGGCTCATAATTATAGCCCGTGATGGCTTCCTTGCCCTTCGGATACCGGAGGATGAATCCGAAATAATGTGCATTGCATGCCAGCCAGCGCCCGGCCTGGGTATCAGCAAAGGTTTCCTCCAAATCATTAATATCTACCGCCAGGCCTGTCTGGTGCTCACTATGCCCGGGTCTTGCAGATACCTGATCCCTCAGCCGCCTGTATTCCTCCAACGCAATCTCTTCGGTCCAATTTCTCATGTATACGGTGCTTTGGTAGGAATAGCTCCGGAATGCGGATACTGCCTCCAGGAGGATTCCCTGCTCCTTTGCCACGCAGCACATTTCTTCAAATGCGATCCGTGCCTCCCTCCTCATAAGCAGCCGCATCGGATTGAATTCTTCATGGATCATCTCCAAATCACAAGGGATGTATTCCTCATCCAGTTGGTTAAATTTGTCCACCAGTACATAAATGCTGTCCGGATTCATGACCTTATTAACATTCACATAGTATTGCCTCTCTTTGCATAGCCTTTCATCCATATGGTTCCTCCCCGGCATTCCCTTTCTTTTAAGCCAAGGCTTTTAAAACAGGGCTGCCGCTTGCTTTTCAATGGTAATATATGATGCTTAAAACAATTTCTTTCCTATTAAATCTTTTTAAATCTTTCTTATCCTTATTGAATTCTTTCTTATTCCTTTTTAATAGGAAAGAAACCATTCTTTTTCATATAACATGAAAGAAGCCCTCCGCAATATTTCCTGCCGCGAAAGGCTTCTTTCATGTGCGCTGGTAGGCGCGCAATACCTAATATTAATTTATAAGCCTCCGTTAATATTAATGAATAAATTCGTGTTAATATTAATGAATGGATTCCGGTTAATATTAATTAGTAAATTCCTGTGTCCAGTAGATGGTACCATTGCTCTGGTATACTCCTACCCCTAATTTATTAAAATTAGAATTCAGGATATTTGCCCTGTGGCCTGTGGAGTTCATCCAGCCTGTCACTACTTCCTGAGGTGTCTTTTGTCCATATGCAATATTCTCACCTGCTGCCCTATAGGTAACTCCATACTCGCCGAGTACTGTCTGGAAGGCACTTCCATTCGGTCTTGTATGTGAGAAGGATGTCTTTATCTCCTGGGCACGCTTATTAGCTGCTGCCGTAAGGCTCTGGTTAGTCGTAAAAGCTGATAAACCTGCCTTTGAACGTTCCACATTCACAAGTCTGAGTACCTCGCTTGCATAGCTGCTGATTCCGGTGTTGGTATTCTGGTCAGCCGGTGTGGACGGTTTCGTCGGTGTTTGTGTAGGTGTAGGTGTCTTCGTAGGAGTTGCAGGCTTTGTGGTTGGTGTTGCAGGCTTTGTAGTCGGGGTTGTCGCCTTCGTACCATTTAATTGGTTGCAAAGCTTTTTATTATTACCCACATATTTGACTACATCCTTTACGCTGTCCAATTGTTTTACTTTGTTTAACACGGCGTCACTGCATCCGCTCTTCTTCAGTACTGTTACAACCTGTTTAACAGATTTACAGTTGGACAGGTTCACTGCTTTTGCATTTATGTTAGTAGTTGTGGCTGCATATACTACAGCTTTTGTCTGACTATCACCAGTTAATCCGAAAATACTAGATAGTGATAACACGAGTGTACATGTTGATATTGCTAAAAACTTCTTCATGTTTTCCTCCATTTCACCACTCTGCGGTGGTTCATTGCTTACTTGCCTCCCGGGAGGCAGTTCCTTATTGCCCCCTTAGAGTAACATATAGGATATAGGGGTTCAATAGTTAGATGCTGGTGCCATAAACAGGATTTTCCTGTCCGCCTACGGGTTCCTCCCCCTAGGTAATTGGCATTTTTTATTCCATATTTTCTCATTTGATTGAAAACAAGGAAGTATGAAATTTTAGCAATTTCCCATTATTTTTCACAGTATTTTAAAAAGCAGCGGGAATACTAATTAACAAAGCTAGTGCAAAGTATTGGTATTATGGAAAGTGAGGAAGCATATGATTCGATCTAAATTATGCGGCGTTGCCATGGCATCAATCATTGGATGCTTTAGCATGAGTCCTATATCAGTCGTTGCAGCTGAAACAAATACAGAAACAGTAACATTGTCTGAGAGCAATAGGGAGAACACTCAAACTTCTTTCGACGAAACCATGAAGGATGCCAGTGAAAAATGGAATTCTCTAAACGACAGGCAGAAAGCGGAAGTATATTCCTTATTGGAAAAAGAAATAAAAGCAGAAGTAAAATTAATGGACAAATTAGTTGACCTCGGTATCATGAATAAGGAAGACGCTTCCATGCTGAAAGCACGAATGCAGGAAAGATTTAACGAGCTGAAAAAGAATGGCGAATTTCCATTATCCAGGCCAAAGCGCCCTAAAAAATAATTAATTGCTACTTTCAAGCAGGTTACAGTTATAATATAAATACTGCGCGCTAGCTTTTTTATTTATATATATAATGATCCGGGCGTCAAATGGGCGGGAAGCCTTTTGTCGGGCGAACCATTATATATTGTTTCGGTAGACCATATCCACAGAAAGGAATCAGCCGTATGACCAGACAAGAGTATATATTTAATAAAGAAAAATTACCCCAGACTACAAATGAGGAACCCAGGATTGAAAATGAATATACACCCCATCCGGAGATTGAACAACCGAACCCGGATACCGCTACTCCAGCTATTCCTACGGAAATACCAACCAATACAGCATTCCGCTAAATAACCGTGCATCATTTTGCAAATAATTTTTCTTAGGGAGCACCGGACAGACCCGGGCGAAGCGGTGCTGCCAAGGCTTGGCTGGCGCTGCCTAAGGGAAAAATATACACCTTATTTACAAAGGGTTATATTAGGTAAGCTGGGTTACTGCTTCCTTACTGCTTCCTTACTGCTAACACCCAGGTTTTACATAGATTCCGTTTACTTCCACCTGGTCTGTGATCTCAATTACCAGGCACCTGCGCCCGTCCACCAGCTTTGTCTGGACCAGCTCGGTACGCTCCGGGTTAACCTTTATCACCACATCCGGTGTCTTTACCTCGAATACCCTGGTGCTCGCCACATTTGCCGCCAACAGGGCTACGTTTTCACCGGCTACCTTCTCATAATTTTTCTCAAACTCCTGGAGCTTCTCCTCCTCCACGCCACTTTCTACGAACAGGTTCTTCACCTCCGTCTTATCCAGTGTCAAGGGCTCCGGTATTTCCTTCATCTTATGCTCTTCGATGATCTCATTTAATTTTTCATGGATGTTTTTAACGATCCCATATTCACACTCTTCCCCAAGGGTCTCCACAATCAGGGTCTGGAAGGTTTCCTTTTGTCCTCCCGCTGACATGGGTACGGTACAGCCCAGCAGCTGCATGGCAAAATCATTATGTAGGTCCTCGGATTCCTTCGCATAATACAGGACGCTGTGGATATCCGTACTGCGGTCGTTAAAGGCTGGAAACAAAAAGCCGCCCGCCGGAGCTCCTACAACCCAGTCCTGCACCCTTTTCTGGATCGTATTTAAATCCTCATTATAGCTTAGCCCCGGCTTTGAGAGCTTCACCGGGCAGAGGGAGCAGAGGAGGAAGCGGTAAACCTCATCAGAGGCATCCTCCATCATGAGCTTATCCCTGGTTTTTCCCGGAACATCATAGGCTGCATAGATTAAGAGAATCAGATAATTTCCTACAAAATCGTAAGAGCCGATCACCTTTTCATAAAACTCATCCAGCAGGGCCTCATCCTTTAATTCGCTGTCCCTTAAGCTTAACAAAAATTGCTGGGTTCCTCCGTTAAATTCCGTCTCCATAGGAAATTCCATATTAATCAGGTTCTTCCCTATGGTGCCTGACAGGGTCTTTTTAAATATCTCAAAATATTTGAAGGTTTCTTCTTCCGGCATACACAGGAAGGTTTCCGTGAATTTTGTTTTAATCGTTTTTTCGCCATCGACATAACAGCCGCTGAACTTTGTAATCGAACTATTTTCATGCTTGAATTGTTTTCTGATCTCTAAAATCTCACTGTTAACCATGCTTTTTCTCCTTCACTTTTTATCCATTTATAGGGTGTATCTAAAAACTGCTTGTATCAGACTGAATGAATTTTCAGACACACACTAGTCTAACACGCTAATTTTTATTAGGCAAGCAAAAAGCGCCTAAGTCAGATGACAAAGGCACTTTTGTAACACATTCTATTTGGGGTGTGATTTTATCAGAAAGTAAAGCGGTCTGCGCTTTTATCCATATCAATAGCCATTTCCGCCAGCAGCTTGCTATGTCCGGCTATTCTCCCTAAATAATCCGTCTGCTCCTGTACGGATTGGGACACCTCTTCCGTTCCTGCAGCATTTTCCTCAGAAGCAGCAGAAAGATCCATCATGACCCTCACTACCTTATTCTTCTTTTCTGCCATTTCATTAATGGAAAGGTTCAAGGTATTGATATTTTCCCTTGTTTCCTTAATGGCATCTGCGATTCCAATAAACTTTGACTGCGTCAGCTCCACGCTTTGGGTCTGCTGGATGACCGTTGCAGATATCATATCTATTTTATCAACGGATGACAGGGTTTTTTCGCCTAATTCCAGGACCAGTGCCGCGATTTCCTTGGAAAGCTTGTCAGCCTCCTCCGCTAATACCTCAACCTCTTTTGCAACTACGGAAAAGCCTTTGCCGCTCTCTCCGGCTCTGGCAGCTTCGATAGAGGCATTGAGGGCAAGGAGCTTTGTCTGCTGCGTGATACTGCCGATGCTCCTGCTGATGGACTCAATTTTCCCTGCACTCTCATTGGTTTCCCGGAATACCTGGCCGATCTCCTGGGAAAGCTCACTGCTTGCTTTCGTCTTCTCTACCAGGTCCTTTAAGCTGGAAAAGCCTTCTTCCTTAAGCTGCTCCACCTTGTCAGAGGATTGCTGCAGTCCCTGCATGTTCCGGCCCTCTTGCCCGATCAATGCCTCTACATCACTGATCTGCCGGGTACCGTACTGGGTGTGCTCCGCCTGTTCCATATTCCCGGCAGCAATTTGCTCCACTGCCGTTGAAACCTCCTTCATCGTGGTGGAGAGCTTTTGCAGCATCCCATCCATCTCCATGGAGGAATTCGCTATCTTCCTTGAGACTTCCTTATTCTCCTGCAGCAGTAGTTTAACCATGCTTGTTATGGAATGGAATGCCGCTGCAAGCCTTCCTATTTCATCCCGGCGCTTCCTATACTTTTCTTCCGGTTCAATAGTAAAATCACCGGTTGATATCTTATGGCAAAGCTCTGTCAGATATTCTATGGGACCCGCTATCTTCTTCACTGCTACATATACAACGACTAATCCTGCCAGACAGAACAAAACTGCAATCAGTATAAAATTAAACATGAGCTCATTTATACTTGCAAGTGCCTCTGACCGGTTGATCTCAAGGCCTATAGACCAGCCGCAATTTGTAATCGGCGCATATCCCATTATCTTGCGGACACCCTCAAATTCATATTCACCGTATCCGGGCTTTCCCTCCAGCATGCTCCTTTGGATTTTATCAAAGTTTGAATATCCGACCAGGTTCTGTCCGTCCTTCTTCGAATCCGGGGCTGCCCCGGCGTCCTCCTCCACAACCTGGGTTGCGGAAGATACTGCATCTGTCGCGGAGGATACCGCATCTGCCTCTTTATTTTCTGTACTGCCAGTATCTATTGTAAAAGAATCCAATACATTGTTCATAATTTCCTGGTTAGAGTGGGCTATCGTATTGCCGGACTGGTTGACAATAAATGCTGTTCCAGAAATTCCGGAAGCTGATGCGCCGGCCAGCTCTCCCAGCTCAAAGCCATCCCTGATTCCCAGAATTACACCGGCAGCCTTATCCGCTTCCATCACCGGTACGGCATAGACCATGACAATACTGCGGTCACTTAACAGCATAGGCTCCGTTACTACTTTTTCTCCCTGGATTGCCTTTTGGTAGTAGCTGGCATCCTTTACATCCCCATAGTTTCCATCCTCGTATAATGCGGTCCCATTCTGGTCCACATAGGCCATATGTACATATTCTCCCCTGGCGGCCTCCGCTTTTAACGC
Source organism: Mobilitalea sp. (assembly GCA_029974875.1). The sequence continues at coordinate 10,649 of JARKQP010000747.1, read as the reverse complement.
CTCCAGGATATTCCTGTCTCCAGCTTCCCGGCCTTGCGTATGGAACACTTCGCTGTATGAAAGTGCATCTAACGTATTGAGATAATTAGAGAGCTGTGCATCTACTGCCTGTCCGGCCTGGACAGCCAGCTCCATCATGGAGGTTTCCGTTTTCGAAATGAGTGAAATCTCCGCTGTACCAAAGGATACCGCTGCAAGTCCCACACAAAGTAATACCAGAAGTATACCAATCAATAAAGTCATTCTCTTTTTAATTGTCTTCATATCCATTCTCCTCAGGCACTCATTATTATTCTAGTCCATCCCCATTACCCATTATGTTATTGCTCCCACAGGTGATAACCATTCTTCCAGTAACCCTTCCTATATCACTATCAATAACAGTATTAATTATATTGATTTTTAATGACAAAAAAGTGACAAACTCTCCGTTTTTCGAGAATTTAATCACTTTTTCAGTAATAATTATTATTATTCTTATAAGCTTTTTCTTAGCACTTTATAACAGTCTATAAATTCCCTGTCAGGCATGACTCCCAGCTCTTCCTTCAAAAGCTTGCAGTATTTCCTATAGTAACCATCGAAGGACTTCCTATCCTTCAAATCCGCATATAATTTCATAAAAAGATAGGCAGTTTCCTGGTCCAGCTCATCCAAAAGCTGCAATTTTTTTAGGATGCATAATACAGAATTATATTTCTCCATAATATTTCCCATCAATATGCAATTACACAGATCCTTGGCAAAGCCCATATATAAATTCGTGAGACAATTGCGCTCACCGTATGACCAGCTGTAATCCTTATCCCCATACAGCTCACCCTGAAACAGCTGTTCCGCCTCCAATCCATCCTGCAGAAAGTCCTTCCCCCAATGGTCTATCCCTGATATCCTGCTTTGCATATCCGCATAATCAACATATATCCTGGAGCTGTCAATAAAGTAGCCTCCGTTTGACTGGATTACGATATCCTCCCCTTTATTTGACTTTAAAGCCTTTCTTAATTTATACACCGTGGTTGTCAGATACCCTTCCGCATTAATTGAGGCCAGATCCGGAAATACATCATCAATGATTTTCCACTTGCTCACAATTTTCCCCTGATGGTATAGCAGATAAAAAAACAGCTCTTCACTTTTGGAGGAATAGAATTTAAGAAGCTTCCCGGAGGAATCCTTTACATTACAGCCTCCTAAGGCATACACAAAAAGTGTTGCCTGGCTGGACATGCTGCTATGGATATAAGCTTTTGCCCTTTCTAGGGTTACATGCAGCCGTTCAGCTGAAAGGGGTTTTACCATATAGTCAAGGGCGTAGAGGTCAAAGGCCTCTAAGGCATATTCCGGATGCGAGGTCATAAATATAATGATCATTTCCGGGTATAGTGACCTAAAACGCTTGGCAACCTGTATCCCATTCTCTTCCTGGATAACAATATCTACCAAAATAACATCTACAGAATTACTTAATATGTACTCTTCTGCATCCCTGCTATTTGAAAAGGTCTTCACCGTCCTTACCTCCGGAATTTTAGACAGCATTTTCTCGGCAATATACCGGGCTGCAGCATCATCATCAATTACAGCAATATTCATAACATCATCATCCTTACTTTTTATCTTAGTAAATGTATTTTAGGGTTTATTCCGTGCCGGAAGGGCAATATAAAAGGTGCTTCCCAATCCCAGCTCCGATGCAGCCCAGATCCTCCCTTTATTTTTGGCCACCATCTCCTTGCAGATCTGAAGGCCGATCCCGGTACCCTGTTCACCCTCCGTCCCGTCAATGGAAGTGATAATATTCTTAGAATCAAAGATATCCTCCAGCCGATGCCTGTCCATGCCGATGCCATGATCCTCAATCTCAATTATGATTTCCCCGCCTGCTTGTCTCCCTCTTATATGGATCACCTCTCCCCGTTCGGTGTACTTTACCGCATTATAGAGTATGTTCCGGATCACCATGCCTATCATATCCCTGTCCGCCAATACCATAAGCTCCGTATTACTGTCTATCTCATTGTTGATATGGATCTTCTTGGAATCCGCTTTAATTTTACTTATGTGGATGCTTTCCCATATGACCTCCTGCAGGTCCATAATCACAGGTATGTAATTGAATCCGTCTTTTTGATGCTTGCACCAGTTCAGAAGATTGTCCGTCATATTAAATGACTTTATCATCTGCTCCCTGACATGGCGTACCATACCATGAAAATCCCCATCCTCCGGTTCGATTTCTGTCATAATCTCCGTCAGGCTTAAGGCATTTGCCAAAGGCTGCCTTACGTCATGGGTGATGATCGAAATCAGCTTGTCTTTTATATCATTACTTTCTGACAGCTCTTGGTTTTTTGTCTCAAGTATCCCGTTCTGCCTGGCTATGAACTGTTTTTGTTTATAATTCTCCAGATAATGGTTCCACAACAGGATGGAGGTGCAGAAGCTGATTGCTACCGCAGTAACCGAATTCGCCTGATTGGTTAAATATATGGTTGAATCCGTCTGAACCAGCTTCATTATGACAGTAAACAGAATATAAGCTGTAAAATTCAGCAGCAAAGCGAACCTGGGCTCCATTAAAATAATTACCGCAGCAGCCATGCAGGTAGTCAAAAACGGGGTAATATTATCCGTCACCAGCTGGTCAATTGCCGCAATAAGGATGCCGGAGCTGACCAAAGCGGTTACTGCCAGCGTAATCAGCGTTTTCTCCAGCTTCAGCATCCTATTTTTACAATGCAGCAGTGTATAGGAAGCTATTAAAAAAAACAGCGTGGTAAGGATAAGCATGGTATGTACCCTCACTATACCATCCCTCCAAAGCAGCTCTGTTGGATTATTATCCCCCTTGTCAGCTAGGAACATGACTATATTCGCCAGGCTGGCCAGAATACAAATGAAGGATAAGATCAGGATTCTTCTCAGGTTAATGTGATACAACTCATATTCCATATCCACATCATTATTTTTTCCGAACAATGCAACCAACGCATTTTTTATCTTCATTAGAAAATCTCCTTGCCAGAGCCGGACAGATTAAAGTTTAACATTCTAACAGGTTAACGTATGTCTTATCACAATATCTAACATATATGGTATCACTAGCCCTGTCAATACTCTCTTTTGTTTTAAACATAAAAATAACAATATATTTGCTTTCTATTCTATACATTTCCTGGCAGACTGTAAATCAGGAATTTCATGGCTGAAGATCATAAGGGACAGGAGGCTGCTGGCTGTATCGTCTATACCACTGGCTTCTTCTAACATCACTGAGGCAATATGCTTAGTATCCAGTATTATTACAATGCAGTCATATCCGACCTCCTCCGTCACCTCTAAATCCAGGCTCCCAATGACACTGTCCGGCTTTGTAGCTAAGGGGAATAAGGGGCTGATATAGCATAATTTTGGGACAATGTCACTGTTCCATTCATTGATTCCCACTAAAACCGGAAGTCTGCCAAGCTCCCTGCATCTGATGAGCCCCTTTTTTATTTCATTTACCACATCGTCCTGGTCCATTCCTAACACGCCGTCAATTTCCTTTTGCTTTACTTCAAATTGATGTATTTTTTCCATCTGCAGCTTGCCGTCAATTAAGTACCCAAGAGTTTGCTTTCCCTCCTTTTCCCCAATATCAACCGCCATATAATTGTTACCCATTACGATTACCCCTTTCATCTATTCTAAATTATAGATAGTCATAAAAGCCAAAAAAAAGAACACCTAAAAATTTCAAGCGTTCTTTATACAACACTAATTGACTTCAGTCTAAAAAACAGACCCCTTATATGGATCCTTCTTTGATTTTTTCGCAAAATTCCAAAAATCTTTCCTGAATTTTCTTCAAAAACTCTCCTTGCATTCCACAAGGAGAGTCCCGGTTTATTCTACTTCGGTTATCAAAATACATTCATTCAAATCAAAGGCTTTAGAAAAGGCATATTTATTTCGTTTTGAAGTATCCATTAATGCATAGGTCTGTTTTGAGTACTCTTTTACAATTTCTTTTTTTCTAGCCTCTCTGGGGTCGTAGGTGTAAATCCCCCCATCTTCGATATAACCATTTGCACCGATAAATGCTTTATCAAAATACATATTTGAAATCATCTTTTCTGTCAGCGATCCAAAAACAGATTCCAGATCATCCCGTACCTCTCCGCCTAATAAGATACATTTGCCTCCTTTGATTGGCATATACTCCATCAATTGTGTGCTGCTGCTGACTATTGTAATATTCTTTCCTGGTAAATATTTTAACATGGCTACCGTGGTTGTTCCCGAATCCACATAAATACAATCCCCATCCTCTACCAAAGCAGCCGCTTTTTTAGCTATGATTTCCTTCGCTTCACTGTTAATCAGCTTTTTACGGACTACAGGTTCGTCAAAATCATGTTTTGAAAGCTTTGCCGCACCACCGCGCAACAAAATAACCTCGCCGTCTTCCTGCAAAGCCTGTAGATCCCGCCGTATTGTCGAGAGTGAGATTCCTAACTCTTCCGCTAAATCCTTAATATATGCTACATCCTTTTGAGCGATATAGTTCAGCAATTCCTTTTTCCGTAGATCGGGGATCATGTTTTTCACCTCTCCTGCGTTATTTACAAATATTATAATTACTTTCCTGCAAGATTTCAAGCTACAAACAAAGGTTTCACGAAACCAGTCCTACAAATCCGTCAAATAAGGCATTGCACCTTGAGCACCTACTTTAGTAACGGTAACGGCAGAAACTTTTGCCGCAAACTTACATGCCTCTTCATCATCCATGCCCACATACTTGCCGTACGCAAAGGCTCCGATATAAGAATCTCCCGCCCCTGTCGTTTCAACAACCTCTTCCACTTTTATAGAAGGAATTTTTATCATACTCTCCCCGCCACAAAGTAAGCTGCCATTGCTTCCCAAGGTTATTATAACAATACCCTTTGTTAATTCCGTTAACTTATGTGCAAACCTCCTGGCAGATTCTTCATCATTTATTTCTTCTCCTGCGTAGTAAGAGGCTTCCGTTTCGTTTACAACAAGACAAGCTATCTTTTTCAAAGCTTCTTTGTGAATGTCTTTAGCAGGAGCAGCATTTAATATAATATAAACACCGTGGTCATCCGCTTTGTGAATTATTTCTTCTATTATATCTACAGGAATTTCCATCTGAAGAATGATGATCTTACTATTTAAAATTATGTTTTCCAATTCCTCTACATCTTTTAATGAGATATCATAATTAGCTCCCGGCACAATCGAGGCATATACCATACCTTCCTCCAAAACATGGACGACCCCGATCCCAGTATTGCTCAGGCTTTTTCCCACGTAATCCGTCCTGACACCAAACTTCATAAGCTTCTCCACAAGAATGTCTCCATAATGATCGTTACCGACCTTACCGATCATATATGTAGGAACTCCGAGCTTTGCACACTGTACTGCCTGATTTGCTCCTTTGCCTCCACCTTCATATGAAACACTATCCGCTGTGTATGTCTCACCTTTCCTTGGAAGCCTCTTCTGGTTCATGAATATATCATAGTTAAGGCTGCCTATGACTGAAATATATCCATTCTGCATCACAGTCTCCTTTCTTCCCGTTTAACGGCGGTACAATAATATAAAGACCTATAAACCCTATTTTCGGATTGATTTCCAGCTTTTAATCTTTCCTTGGATGATATCCAGATATACCGCTGCAATTATAATAACACCCGTCGCTATATACTGCCAGAAGGTATCCACCCCGCATACAATAAGACCTATCTTAAGCGCTTGTAACAGGATCGCTCCAAAAAAGGTTCCGAAAATGCTGCCTTTTCCGCCGGAAAGACTTGTTCCGCCAACAGCCGCCGCTGCAATCGCATTTAATTCATAGCCTTGTCCTGCCGCCGGTTCACCGGTACCCAATTTTGCCAGCATGACCATTCCGGCAAGCGCTGTTGCCACACCACAAAGGGCATAAGCCATGATCTTATTAAAATCAACATTTACACCGGATAGTCTAGTCGCTTCTTCATTGCTGCCCATGGAATATAAGTAGGTACCAAATTTTGTGTGCTTCAACAGCACATAAGTAATAATTGCAAACAAAAGTAAAATTACTACGGAGGAAGGAATTATTCCGGCAATATCACCGTCCATCATCGTCCTGAAGCTCCGTGGAATATCTAATACAGGCCAGCCCCCTGTAAAAAGATAGGCTACACCCCGGTATGCACTCATCATACCCAAGGTTGCAATAAACGGCTGTAAATGCATCTTGGTAATTAAGAATCCATTGATGGCACCCAGAAGAAATCCCAATAGGATGCCAAGTAAAATCGCAGCAGCCGGATGTAACCCATTTACCAAAAACTGACCGATACAGACAATAACAATGGCCATCGTTGAACCGACCGAAAGATCAATACCACCCGTAATAATAACCATCGTAATTCCGACTGCCAATAAACCATTAATAACTGTCTGATCAACAATATCCAACAGATTTGTAGGCGTTAAATATAAAGGTTCAAGAATACCAAAAATGGTCATCAGGACAAGCAGTGCAATAATAATGCCAAACTCCCTTGAGAACTTTTTCCAAATAGTTTTCATATCCATATCCTTTCTGCCGCAAAATGCAGCCCGAAACTTACCCCTCCATTGCAAAATGCAAAATACTTTCTTCATTAAGATCGTTTCTATTTAATTCTCCAACCATGCGGCCTTCACGCATTATGATTACACGGTCACTCATGCCAATAACCTCAGGCAATTCAGAGGAAACCATGATAATCGCCTTTCCATCAGCTGCCATGTCCTCCATAAGACGGTAAATCTCTGCCTTCGCACCAACATCGATTCCCTTTGTAGGTTCATCGAAAATAATAATATCCGGCTTTGTAGTCATCCATTTTGCAATTATTACTTTCTGTGCATTACCGCCGCTTAAGCTATCGGTCTGATATTCCGGATCATTTGGATGAAGATCCATTTCCTTCATATAATATTTGCAATTATCAAGTATTTTTCCATCATCCACAAAAAACCCTTTTGTGAATTTGTTCATTGATGCTAGTGCCATGTTCTGTGCATTCGTAAAGCCTTTCACAAATCCCTGTGTTTTTCTGTTTTCAGGGATTAACGCAATTCCATTTGCCAAGGCCTGCTTGGGAGTTTTAATGTTGGCTGGCTTTCCATGTACCTTAATCTGTCCGCCGGTTAATGGATCCGCCCCAAAAATCGCACGCATGACATCGGTACGCTTTGCACCTACCAAACCTGCAAAGGACAATATTTCTCCTTTGTGCACTTTAAAGCTTATGCCCCTGAAAACCCCCTCTGATTCTAAATCAGTTACTTCAAGCGCAACCTCCTCTGTTACGCATAACGGTTTATTTCTGACTGCGAAGGCAGATACATCCCTGCCCACCATATTGTGAATTAATACTTCTTTTGTAATATCCTTTATTTTCAATGTACAGACGTATTTACCGTCACGTAGGATACTGGCTCTATCTGCTATTTTGAATACTTCGTCCAGCCTGTGCGTAATGTATAAAATAGTAATCCCCTGTCTTTTTAGCTCGCCGATTATCTCCAGTAACCGGTCCACTTCCTTATCCGTTAATGCAGAGGTGGGTTCATCAAAGGAAATGATCCTGGCATTATGGAACAGTGCTTTTGCAATCAAAATCATCTGCATTTCACCGGTACTGAGAGAATCAATCCTGTCACTGCTTTTAAACCTACAGCCCAACCTTCCTAAAATTGAATCCGTTCTTTGGTACATCGTACTAAAATCAACAAGTACCCCTTTTTTCGGTTCATAACCAAGGGCAATATTTTGTCCAACCGTAAGATCAGTTACCAGATTAACCTCCTGGTGTACTTTGGCAATACCAAATTCAATGGCATCATTTGCACTTTTGAAATTAATCCTTTTATTTTCTATTTCGATTCCACCTTCATATTGGCTATAAATTCCATGTAGAATATTAAGCAAGGTGGATTTACCTGCTCCATTTTCACCTAGCAGGGCATGCACTTCCCCCTTTTGTATTTCAAAATCCACATTATTTAATGCAATATTTCCAGGAAACCGTTTTGTAATCTTAGAAAAATGAATCATTGCCTCCATCTTCTCTCCCCCTTTACTTAGGGCATAAGCCGAAAACATTATTGTTTTCGGCCAATGCCCAATGAATGTTGTTACATTTTATTCAAATGTAGGTTCTTCCCAGCGAATGATTTCTTCTGCCTGTGTATCAACATTTGTACTATCAATTAATGCCTGCGGCGTCCAGATAACTCTTGGAACCTCCTGCCCGGCGATTAAGCGGAGGGTTACTTCCCCGGCGATCTGGGCTTTGTATAATGGAAAGGAATCAATGGTTGCATCCAGATCACCATTTCTAATAGAGTCATAAGCTTCACCGATTCCATCGACACCTACTACAAGAATGTCTTTTCCGGAAGCTTTTACTGCTTCAACAACGCCCAATGCCATGGTATCATTATTACAGAAGATTGCTTTCAAGTCCGGATACTGCTTGATCCAGGTATCAGCAAGATCTTTCGATTTTGAACGGTCCCAATCTGCATTTTGCTTTGCAACAATTTCAATGTCTTTTGCGTTAGCCGCCATATATTGTTCAAAGCCTGCCGTTCTCTGTCTGGCCGCAAATGCTTTTGGCATACCAATTACAATGGCAACCTGACCTTTCCCGCCCAATTTATTTGATATCCATTCCGCTGCAAGCTCACCATTTTGGATTGCTTTTGGTCCAACAAAAACATCCGCATTTGCAATCAAACCGTCGTTCACATTAACTACCGGGATTTTTGCCTTCTTTGCGTCTTCAACACCTGGCACCAGGTTACCGTCAGAAATCGGTGACAGTAATAACGCATTGTATTTCTTGTTAATTAAGTCTTTTACAATTGATAATTGTCCCTGCTCATCGCCTTCGCCCTGGGCGGAAGAAACATCGATGGTCACATCATAGCCCTGGGCCTGCAGCTTATCCTGAAATACACCATAGCCTTCTTTTAACGTACGCCAATATTCATTTTCGAAGGCCTTTGCTACTGCGCCTAATTTTAGCGCCCCCTCCGGCTTAGGTATTGCACCAAGTGTAGTTCTTAATTCTGCTATTTCGATCCCCTGCTCTTCATCCGGATTGAAAGCTGCTGTTGCCGTATCCCCGGATGCTGCGTCCTTGCCGGTTCCACTGGTGCTTGATGTACATCCAGTTAAGAATGCTGCTGTCATTGTAACTGCCATTAACACTGCTAGAACTTTTTTCTTCATAATATTTTCCCTCTCTTTTTGGATTTTATTGAATCATTACACTAAATCTACATGTGCACATGTATCTTTATCCATACCACAACTATTGGCCATGTGAATCCAGTCCGGCTATATTGTTTCTATCGTTCCTCCCATAATAAAACCAATAGTCTTTCTTGAAGCCTTGTCACTGCTATTATCTGCAATGACACATTATTTAACTAAATCATTTCAGCATGGCTACCATCATATTACTGATTCCAACCGCATCATTCCTTTGGATTATTTGGCCAATACTCTCCATTCCAAACTCATCAATTAAATTTTCTATCTTGCGGCACATTTTGATATTCGCCGTACATTCTTCGCCAGCTCCTTCACGCTTTGGAAAAGTATCGAAATATATGGCTCCATTGAAGTTGTATTTTTTGAGGTAATAAAATACCTCTATGGTTTTCCACAGATTTACGGTTCCAACCATTAATCCATCATCCGTAGAGCCCTCGCCATCATTCAAATGCATATTGAATAATTTATTTCTCTCCAATAACCATGCAGCAGCAAAGGCAGGATTCTCTTTTTTCATCAGCATATGGCAGAAATCAAGTGTCACCCCCAGGTTTTCTCTGTGGATCTCCTTAACCATTAACATCGTGGTTCCAAAGCTGTCAATGAGACAATGCACTCTTTCTTCATACGGTTTATATTCTATACTGATAAATAAATCTGTATAATCACACACCCTCTGGAATGCGTTAACCACCTGGCTCCAAACTTTTACATAATCGATCTGGAAAGAATAGTCGAAACCATCAAATCCTAACCATATGATTAACTGATCCCCACCTAGTGCTTTACAAATATCTGCGGCTTCCTTACACAAACGTATTGCTTCTTCTGAAATATCAATATCAGCATTCCCAAACTCCCCATTTATGTATCTATCCCGAAACCTTAGGTTAATTGCATTGCATTGTAAACCATTCTTCGCTAAATCTTCTCTGACCTCATCTACACTGTATTGTGTAAAATGTTCCGGATAGTTTAAATCAATATAGTCAATCCCATCAATATTTCCAATCTCCGAAAGTGCCTTTCTTAAATCCTTATCATTACGAAGGAACGAGTTTACCCGAGTTGCATATTTCATTTACTCACCTCCTTTATGTCCACATCATATCATTCGTTTCAAATTATGTCAATATACTTCAATATTTTTCATCTTTTATCACAATTTTTCATCGGAGTTTTTGTGCATTTTATATAATTATTGACTCAAATCATCGTTTACTATTTACAACTAATTTACTTATTAATATTTTTTTGCTCATTTCATTTCAATATCATTTATATATTTTCATTATTTTTCATT
>JARKQP010000138.1 GCA_029974875.1 Mobilitalea sp. | reverse complement strand
AATTCCTTTACCGGTATGATCTGCATCATGTTGTTCAATGCAGAATTCGGGGAATTGGTCACGATCACGTCCACCTCGTTACGCTCCAGCAGCTTGGCACACTGCAGGGAGGTTCCATTGGTCACCTTGATATGGATGTTTGGGTATTGCTTATGGAAATTATTTAAATAAGGTACAAGGTAATAGCGGCATATTGTATCGCTGGCACCGATCCTTAATTGGATACCGCTTTGCGGGTCAGCGCAGAGCTGGTTCTCACCGCGGCTGATCAGGTTAATGGCAGGCTCCACATGCTTTAGGAGCAGCTCCCCTTCCTTGGTGAGTGCGACCCGTTTGGTGCTGCGGATAAACAGGGTCTGGTTCAGCCGTTTTTCCAGGGTTTTGATGGATTGGCTTACGGCTGACTGGGAAATATATAGGGCGTCGGCCGCGTCGGAAAAGCTTAAGCTTTTAGCAACATGATAAAAAACTTTATATAATTCGTAATTGATGTCCATAGGTATGTCCATGCCCGTCATTAAGGGCATTGCCCTTATACCGCATAAATCGCCATGAAAATGCTGGCATGGATCCGGTCCTCCCTTCGCTTATAAGTTTTATTTTTTCAACCTTGCTTCCTTCCTTCTGAATTATTTCCGGGTAATTGCAAAACATCATAGGTAACAAAAGATTTCCAAGATACCTATTAGCAAACCTAATAAAAAGGTTAACATATATTAATTTTAATTATAAGACGAATTATGCTATAATGCAAGTACAAACGCTTACCAGAACGGAGGAGAAATCCTCCAAAATAGGAGGAGAAATCCTCACCAAAGGAGGATTAGATATGGGCAATGTAAAAAGAATCTATGTAGAAAAGAAAGCGCCATATGCTGTTAGGGCAAAGGAGCTGAAAGCAGAAATCCGCAGCTATCTGGGAATGAAAGGCTTAGAATCCGTTCGGGTTCTAGTCCGTTATGATATAGAGAATTTAACAGAGGATACCTATCAAAAATCACTTGGTACGGTGTTCTCAGAGCCTCCGGTGGACATCCTCTATGAAGAGAGCTACGCTGCGGAGGCAAATGGAAAGGACAAGGTCTTTACCGTAGAATACCTCCCGGGCCAGTTCGACCAAAGGGCTGACTCCGCAGAGCAGTGCGTTAAGCTGTTAAACGAGAAGGAAGAACCCATCATCCGCTCCGCTACCACCTATATATTATCAGGAGAAATTTCTGAGGAGGATTTTGATAAAATCAAGGGCTACTGCATTAATCCCGTAGATTCCCGTGAAGCCGGTGAAAAAAAGTCGGTGACCCTGGCGTCTGAGTTCGAGGATCCGGAGGATGTTAGCATTTTAGAAGGCTTTCAGACAATGGAGGAGCCTGAGTTGAAGGAGCTTTATAATTCCTTTAACCTTGCCATGACCTTTCAGGATTTTAAGTTTATCCAGGCATATTATAAGGGTGAAGAGAAGCGGGATCCATCCATGACCGAAATCCGTGTTCTTGACACCTATTGGTCTGACCATTGCCGCCATACAACCTTTTTAACAGAGTTAAAAGACATCCGGTTTGAGGATGGCTATTATACAGAACCAATTAAAGGAGCTTATAACAGCTACGTAGAAGAACGCACGAAGCTGTATAAGGATAGGAAGGATAAATACATTTCCCTCATGGATATTGCCCTCCTTGCGATGAAGAAATTAAAGGCGGACGGTAAATTGGAGGACATGGAGGTGTCTGACGAGATCAATGCCTGCTCCATTATTGTGCCGGTTGAAATCGATGGAAGGACGGAGGAGTGGCTGGTATTCTTTAAGAATGAAACCCATAACCATCCAACGGAGATTGAGCCCTTCGGCGGTGCGGCGACCTGCCTCGGCGGAGCGATCCGTGATCCACTGTCCGGCAGAGGCTATGTATATCAGGCCATGAGGGTGACCGGTGCGGCAGACCCTACGGTACCCGTAAAGGATACCATGGAGGGCAAGCTTGCCCAGAGAAAGATCTGTACCGGTGCAGCAGCCGGCTACAGCTCCTATGGCAATCAGATCGGCCTTGCTACGGGTCTGGTGGACGAGATATATCATCCAAACTATGTGGCAAAGAGAATGGAAATCGGCGCTGTTATGGGCGCGGCTCCAAGAAAGAATGTAATCCGTGAGAATTCCGATCCTGGGGATATCATCATATTGATGGGCGGCAGAACCGGCCGGGATGGCTGCGGCGGCGCAACCGGCTCCTCTAAGAGCCATACCACGGAGTCCATCCATACCTGCGGTGCAGAGGTCCAAAAAGGAAATGCTCCGACGGAGCGTAAGCTACAGAGGCTATTCCGCAGGGAGGAAGTAAGTAAATTAATTAAGAAATGCAACGACTTTGGTGCAGGCGGCGTCTCCGTAGCAATCGGTGAGCTTGCCGCCGGACTGAAGATTGATTTAGATAGCGTACCTAAGAAATATGCAGGACTTGACGGTACCGAGCTGGCAATTTCTGAATCCCAGGAGAGAATGGCTGTTGTTGTTGATCAAAAGGATGTTAATAAGATGCTGGCATTTGCAGAGGAGGAGAACCTGGAAGCGGTGGTAGTAGCCCAGGTTACCGAATCTCCGAGGCTTGTAATGACCTGGAGAGGCAAGGAGATTGTAAACGTATCCAGAGCATTTTTAGATACCAACGGTGCACATCAGGAAGCATCAGCAGTTGTTACCATCCCTGATGCGGACAAAAATTATATGAAGATGGGAAGCCTTGGGCTAGGGATATCCGGGACACCGGCTGATGTTAAGGAGACCTGGTTAAGGAATCTTTCCGCACTTAATGTATGCTCCAAGAAGGGCTTGGTTGAGATGTTCGACAGCTCCATCGGTGCCAGCACCGTAACCATGCCATATGGCGGAAAATATCAGCTCTCACCGATCCAGACCATGACGGCGAAGCTTCCCGTATTGGAGGGAGCCTGTGATACGGTGACCATGATGAGCTATGGGTTTGACCCGTATCTGTCAAGCTGGTCTCCCTTCCATGGCTCTGTATTTGCCGTTATCTCTTCTGTTGCTAAGATTGTGGCAGCGGGCGGTGACCATAGCAGGATCCGCTTCACCTTCCAGGAATTCTTCCGCAGGCTTGGCAATGATCCAAAGCGCTGGGGAGAGCCTCTGGTGGCCTTACTCGGAGCTTACGACGCACAGGTTAAGCTGGGTCTCCCCTCCATCGGCGGCAAGGACAGTATGTCCGGCAGCTTTAATGACATTGACGTTCCTCCTACCCTGGTATCCTTTGCGGTGGATATTGCTAAGACAGGGGATGTAATAGCAACTGATTTAAAGAAGGCCGGAAATGTATTAGTTAAATTTGATATCAAGAAGGATGCATACGATCTTCCTATTTATGAACAAGTGATAGATATCTATGTAAAAATCACGGAAATTATGAGAAAAGGAGAGATAAGATCTGCTTTTGCAGTTGGTTTTGGCGGTGTTGCGGAAGCAGTATCCAAGATGGCCTTTGGTAATAAATTAGGTGTTAAGCTTGACGGTAAGTTGTCCAAGGAAAGTTTATTCCTGCCTGGATATGGCTCCATTATTGCGGAGATGAGCCAGGAAGC
>JARKQP010000746.1 GCA_029974875.1 Mobilitalea sp. | reverse complement strand
CTGCCCGGCAGGAAGCCGATCTTAAAAGAAAAACCATATTGGAAGAAGCCGAAAGGGAGTCAGCACATAGAGAAAAGCGGATACTTGCTATGGCGGATATGGAGGCTAGAAAAGAAAGGCTTAAAGTGAAACGGGAATTTATAGAAAACGTATTCCGGAAGGTTATGGAAAAATTATGTGGCATGCCTGCAGATAAATACTGTGAGGTTTTGGCAGAAATGATTGTTTCGGTTGCGGGGCAGGAAAGCGCGGAAATTCTGCTTTCTTCACAGGATAGGATTCGCCTTGATAAAATTTTGCTGTCCAGAATAAACGCTTTGGCTATGGAGCGAGGAAAACAGTTGGATATAAAGCTTTCAAAGAGCACATCACCAATTTTGGGAGGTTTTATACTGAAAACAGGTGATATTGAAATGAATTATTCTTTTGAAGCATTAATGCGTGCTGACAAAGAGGAACTGGAAGAATTGGCTCATTCCGCACTTGCTTTGAGTTCCGAAAAAGCATGATTTTTAGAAGGACTTTTATAAAGGATATCTGGGGTGATACCGGAGAGGAGGGAGGAAATGTCACGAATAAAAAATTCACAATATGTGTATGCTGTCTCTAGAATCCGGGTCATAGAAAGCAGGCTTTTAAGCCGGGAGCAGATGGGAATGATGATTGATGCTGCTACCCGGGAAGAGGCGTTAAAGATACTGCTGGATTCGGATTATGGATATAGGGAAACGGATATGGCAAGAGTTCATGACTATGAGAGATTATTGGAAGAAGAGCACAAGAAGCTATACAAGCTGTTCAGAGAAATATCTCCTCAGCCCGAAATATTTCAGATTTTTCTCCAGCCCTACGACTTTAATAATATCAAAATGATTCTTAAAGCCGAATTTGCAGGAATAGAGGACTTTTCCGGACTTTTGAAGGATAAAGGCTCTATAGAACTAAAGAAGCTGGAGGTTATGATGAGAGACAGAAAATTCGATGAAATGCCTTCGGTCATGAGACAGGCTGTGGAAGAAGCCATATCGGATTTTTATCATACGAGAGACCCGCAAACTGTAGACCTTATACTGGACAGAGCCTGCTACGGAAGAATGCGGCAGATGGCCGATTCTTATAAAAACTGCTTTCTCAGAGATTTTATTGCAGGTACTGTAGATATTCTTAATGTGAATATCATATTGCGGCTTGAAAAGATGAAAAAAGATGAGGAATTTGCTAAAAGGGCCTTGCTGCCCGGAGGGTATGTTCCTATAGAAATATTGATACAAAAAAGTGATAAGCCTATAGATGTGCTGGTAGGTTTATTGAAGCATACTTCCTGTGGTGAAGTGGCCCAAAGGGCTTTGGAAAATTATAAATCCACAGGCAGGAAGATCAGAACTGAGAGTATGCTTAATGACTTTATCAATATATTCATAGCAAGGGGAAGGTACTTGATTTCAGGACTGGAGCCTCTTATAGGATATATGCTGGCGAAGGAGAGGGAAATTCGCAATGTCAGAGCCGTGATGGCGGGAAAAAGCAACCGCTTGTCCGGAGAAAAAATCAGAGAAAGGTTGATGGGGCTTTATGCATAGGATAGGTGTCATAGGTGATAAGGACAGCATATTCGCCTTTAAAGCAGCTGGCATTTCCGTATATCCTGTAACTGAAGAAAAAGAAGCGGAAAATATACTGCATAGACTGGCAGGGGAAGGATATGCGGTGATATATATTATGGAACAGTTTGCAAAGAATATCCTGGGGGCTATGGAAAAATACTGTGCCTGCAAGTATCCTGCCGATATACCCATTCCAGGGAATTATGGGTCCCAGGGGCTGGGTCGGAAAATTCTTAAAAAATCAGTAGAAAAGGCGGTAGGTGCAGACATACTCTTTAGAGACGGATAATGCACGTTGGTTATCAGTAAAGCTGATGGATTAAAGGAATACCACTTTCAAATCTGAATTTTACGCAGCGGAGCTGCTTGGAGGTTAAAATGAGTCAGGGGACAATTATTAAGGTTTCCGGGCCTCTCATTGTTGCTGAAGGCATGAGAAGCTCGAATATGTTTGATGTGGTACGTGTAAGTAATCATAGATTGACAGGTGAAATAATCGAAATGCATGGTGATAAAGCCTCCATACAGGTATATGAGGAGACTGCGGGGCTTGGACCGGGTGAACCGGTGGTATCCACTGGCGCTCCTCTTAGTGTGGAGCTGGGGCCCGGGCTTATAGGGCAGATGTTTGACGGTATTCAGAGACCGCTGGAAGTTATGAAAAAGCTTATGGGAAGTCATATTCTTCGTGGGGTGGATGTTGATTCTCTCGACAGGACAAAGAAGTGGAAATTTGAACCTGTCATGGGAGAGGGCAGTCCGGTAGTAGCCGGAGATATAATAGGTACGGTGCAGGAAACACCTGTGGTGGAACATCGCATCATGGTACCCAATGGAATCCAAGGCAAGATTGTGGAAATCCGGACGGGGGAATTTACCGTAGATGAACCGGTAGTGACCATATGCAAGGATAACGGTGAACTGGTGGATGTGACTATGATGCAGAAGTGGCCTGTGAGGAGGGGAAGACCGTACAGGGAAAAACTTACTCCGGAAGAGCCTTTGATTACCGGACAAAGAGTCATAGATACGTTTTTTCCCATTGTAAAAGGAGGGGTAGCTGCTGTTCCGGGACCCTTCGGAAGCGGCAAAACTGTTGTGCAGCATCAGTTGGCAAAATGGGCAGATGCTGAAATTGTGGTCTATATAGGCTGCGGAGAGCGGGGAAATGAAATGACGGATGTTCTGATGGAATTTCCTGAATTGAAGGACCCGCGCACGGGAGAATCCCTGATGAAAAGAACCGTACTCATTGCGAATACCTCGGATATGCCGGTGGCGGCAAGGGAAGCCTCCATATATACGGGAATCACCATAGCGGAATATTTCAGGGATATGGGCTATAATGTGGCACTTATGGCAGACTCCACCTCCCGTTGGGCCGAGGCTCTGCGAGAGATGTCCGGACGAGTGGAAGAGATGCCGGGAGAAGAAGGCTATCCAGCTTATCTTGGCTCACGTCTTGCTCAGTTCTATGAAAGAGCAGGCAGGGTGATATGCATGGGAGCCGACGGACGGCAAGGGACTCTTACGGCTATCGGTGCCGTATCTCCTCCGGGAGGAGACATATCTGAGCCTGTTGCACAGGCGACACTAAGGATTGTAAAGGTTTTTTGGGCGTTGGATTCCAGCCTGGCATACAGGAGGCATTTTCCTGCCATTCATTGGCTGATGAGCTATTCCTTATATTTGGAACGCCTTGACCGCTGGAACAATGAAAAGGTATCGGAAGATTGGAGCAGGCTTAGAACCGAAGTAATGCGCATTTTGCAGAAGGAAGCCGAATTGGACGAAATTGTCCGCTTGGTGGGCGTGGATGCCCTCTCTGCAAATGACAGGCTTACTTTAGAGACTGCCAAGGCAATACGTGAGGATTATCTCCATCAAAATGCCTTTCATGAGACAGATACCTATACTTCGCCGTCAAAGCAATTTAGAATGCTTAAAATGATGATGAGCTTCTATGATAAAGGCTGCATTGCCCTTTCAAGAGGGGTTGATGTAGAAAGAATCTTTAACCTCCCCGTCCGGGAGAAGATGGGAAGGTGCAAATATATCAGCGAGGAAGAAGTGGAAACACGTTTCGATAAAATTCACGAGGAAATGGATTACCAGATGGAAGCACTGGAAAAGCAAGAATTGGAGGAGGTAGCGAATGATCAGGGAATATAAGACCATATCGGAGGTTGCCGGTCCTCTCATGCTGGTGAAGCAGGTTCAGGGTGTAAAGTATGGAGAATTGGGTGAAATAGAACTGCCAAACGGAGAAATCCGCCGCTGCAGGGTCCTTGAGGTGAGCGGCGATACCGTTATGCTGCAGCTGTTTGAGAGTTCTGCCGGAATCAATGTGGCCGAAAGCAAGGTGCGCTTCACGGGAAAGGGAATTGAGCTTCCTGTTTCCGGCGATATGCTGGGAAGGGTTTTCAGCGGAATGGGAAAAGCTGTTGACGGCGGACAGGACATCATACCCGAGGCCAGGATGGACATTAACGGTGTTCCGATGAATCCGGCAGCCAGGAATTACCCTTCCGAATTTGTACAGACTGGAATATCTGCCATAGACGGCTTGAACACTTTGGTAAGAGGTCAAAAGCTGCCGATTTTTTCAGGCTCGGGCCTTCCTCATGCCCAGTTGGCCTCTCAGATAGCAAGGCAGGCGAAGGTGCCCGGAACAGAAAGCAATTTTGCCGTGGTGTTTGCTGCCATGGGAATCACTTTTGAGGAAGCGGATTTTTTCGTCAGCGATTTAAAGAATACAGGGGCTATTGAGAGATCGGTACTGTTTATAAATCTGGCAAATGATCCTGCGGTGGAGCGCATAGCCACTCCTAGAATGGCATTGACGGCAGCGGAATATCTGGCCTTTGAGAAGGATATGCATGTGCTGGTCATTCTGACTGACATAACCAATTATGCAGAAGCACTAAGAGAGGTATCGGCGGCACGTAAGGAGGTACCGGGAAGAAGAGGCTATCCCGGCTACTTGTATACCGACCTGGCCACTTTGTATGAGAGAGCAGGGAGAAAGAGGGATAAGGAAGGAAGCATTACTCTGATTCCCATTCTCTCAATGCCGGAGGATGACAAAACACATCCCATACCAGATCTTACAGGATATATAACTGAAGGCCAGATTATTTTAAGCCGGGAATTGTATAGAAGAGGTGTTGTTCCTCCTATCGATGTGCTTCCTTCCCTGTCAAGGCTGAAGGACAAGGGAATAGGCAAGGGGAAAACCAGGGAAGATCATGCCGATACCATGAACCAGCTGTTTGCAGCCTATGCAAAGGGAAAAGAGGCCAAAGAGCTGGCAGTTATTCTCGGAGAAGGAGCTTTGACGGATGTTGACAAGCTCTATGCGGAGTTTGCCGATTCCTTTGAAGAGAAATATGTGTCCCAGGGCTTTGAAGAGGACAGGGATATAGAAAAGACCCTGGAGATAGGATGGAAGCTTCTGTCCATGCTTCCGAGAAGGGAATTGAAGCGCATAAGGGATGAATATTTGGAGAAATACCTGGGTAAATATATAGACGAAAAATAGTTATGCGGTAAGAGGGGGAGGGATGGACATATGGCCGTGATGCGCATAAATCCTACCAGAATGGAGTTGACACGCTTAAAAAAGAAGCTTCAGGTGGCAAGAAGAGGATATAAGCTTTTAAAGGATAAGCGTGACGAGTTGATGAAAAAATTTCTGGAGCTGGCGGCTCAGAATAAAGAAATACGCGATAAGGTTGAAGGAATGCTTGCAGGATTTCATGAAGATTTTCTGCATATCAGATCGGTCATGGAGCCTGAATTCCTGGAGGAAGCGGTATTGGTTCCGAAAAAAAATGTTCAAATTGCTGT
>JARKQP010000088.1 GCA_029974875.1 Mobilitalea sp. | reverse complement strand
ACGGAGATAAGGAGCCGGATATAGATTTGAACTTCTCAGGAGAGTATCAGGCCAAAGCCCATAAATATACGGAGGTTATTTTTGGAAAGGGCACAACCTTTAAGGCAGGAACTATAGGTACCATAGCGGAAAAAACGGCCTTCGGCTACGTGAAAAAGTATTTTGAGGAAAAAAACCTTACAGTAAACAAGGCGGAAATTATCAGAATTGCAAAAGGCTGTACGGGTATAAAAAGAACTTCGGGACAGCATCCCGGAGGCATAATAGTGGTGCCAAAGGGCCGTGAAATCTTTGAATTTTGCCCTGTACAGCATCCTGCTGATGATCCGAATTCAGATATTATAACAACACATTTTGATTATCACTCCATTGACCAGAATTTATTGAAGCTGGATATACTGGGCCACGACGATCCGACAGTCATAAGAATGCTGCAGGATATAACCGGAGTGGACCCATTGACGATACCTATGGATGATAAGGAGACCATGTCTATATTTTCATCCACGGAAGCTCTGGGAGTAACTCCGGAACAGATAAATTCCAGGGTAGGAACCTTCGGCATTCCTGAGTTTGGGACCAAGTTTGTAAGGGGAATGCTTTTAGATACAATGCCAAAGGCCTTTATGGATTTGATATGTATATCGGGACTTTCCCATGGTACCGATGTATGGCTGGGAAATGCCAAGGACTTGATTGATAAAGGGATAGTTACCAGTATAAGTGAAGCAGTATGTACGAGAGATGATATCATGGTTTACCTTATCAAAAAAGGCCTGCCTCCAAATACCGCCTTTAAGATAATGGAGACGGTGCGTAAGGGAAAGGCACTGAAAGATCCCAAATGGCCGGAGTATGAGGCTCAAATGAGGGAGTATACTGTGCCGGAATGGTACATAGATTCCTGCAAAAAGATAAAATACATGTTCCCCAAGGCCCATGCTGCAGCCTATGTAATGATGGCATTTAGGATAGCCTGGTTTAAAGTCCATATCCCCAAGGCCTATTATGCAGCGTATTTCACCATCAGAGCAAAGGCCTTTGATGCAGAATATATGATATACGGA
>JARKQP010000083.1 GCA_029974875.1 Mobilitalea sp. | reverse complement strand
GGACCTTGTGCCGGTGGTGCTGTCTACTCTCCGGCAATAACCGATTTTATCTTCATGGTGGAGAAAACAAGTTATATGTGCATCACAGGGCCCGAGGTTATTAAATCTGTTACAGGTGAAATTGTTACAGCAGAACAGCTGGGTGGAGCAGATATACATAACTCGGTAAGCGGTGTTGCTCATTTCAAATATTCAAACGAACAGGATTGCATAAATGAAATAAAGAGACTTATAGGCTTCCTGCCCGATAACAATCTTTCAGATGCTCCTGTATACCTGAGCCAGGATGATGCAAACAGAATAGCAGCTGAGCTCAATGAGATAATACCCGATGGTGCAAACAAGCCTTACGATATGAAGGAAGTCATTGTTAGGATTGTTGACAATGGTGATTTCATGGAGGTTCAGCAGCATTTCGCCCAAAGCATAATAATAGGTTTTGGAAGAATGAACGGAAGCACAGTTGGAATAATTGCAAACCAGCCAAGCATTTCTGCAGGTGTGCTTGATGTGAATTCCGCTGATAAAGCCGCCAGGTTTGTACGTTTCTGTGACTCCTTCAATATTCCTTTAATAACATTTACTGATGTTCCTGGTTATCTTCCAGGAGTAGGACAGGAGCACAGCGGTGTAATCAGGCATGGAGCAAAACTCCTCTATGCTTTTTCTGAAGCTACCGTACCAAAGATAAACGTAATAGTAAGAAAGGCATATGGGGGAGCCTATATAGCTATGAACAGCAAGCATCTCGGAGCTGATGTAGTGCTTGCATGGCCAAGCGCCGAAATTGCAGTAATGGGTCCCGAAGGTGCTGCAAATCTTATATTCAGAAAAGCTATAAATGAAGCGGCAGACCCGGTAGAGGAAAGGAAAAAGAAAATTGAAGAATATAGGGATAAGTTTTCAACTCCTTATGTGGCAGCAGCCAGAGGCTATGTAGATGATGTAATCCAGCCTTCTGAGACAAGGGCGAGATTGATCAATGCCCTTGAGATGCTGGCCAGCAAGAGAGAGAGCAGGCCTTCAAAGAAACATGGAAATATACCTCTATAAGTGATTCGATGTAAACTATCTATATAGTAATTAATAAATAACTATAAATATTTAGGCAATTATCAGTTGCCGATTAATTGATTGGAGGATTTAGCATGAAAAAGTTTTTGATAAAAGTGAATGGAAATCAATATGAAGTAGAGGTAGAGGAAGTTAAAGTGGAAGGTGCTCCAGTACAGGTTGCTCCTGCAGTAAAAGCAGCACCCGCCCCAGCAGCACCCGTTGCCTCTGCAGCCCCAGCAGCACCGGTCGCAGCTCCCAAGGTTGATACGGCAGTACCTGCCGGAGCAACTACCGTAAAAGCTCCAATGCCCGGAACAATTCTGAAGGTGAATGTCAATGGAGGGGATTCAGTCAAGAAGGGCCAGGTTCTATTGGTTCTGGAGGCTATGAAGATGGAAAATGAAATAGTATCTCCTGCCGACGGAAAGGTTGCAGCTGTAA
>JARKQP010000077.1 GCA_029974875.1 Mobilitalea sp. | reverse complement strand
ACCTGGACACGAAGCTCCTCCAATACGGCTGTCAGCTTACTTATCACGTCAAGCGTGGGATCCTCGATCAATCCCCTTCCTCCATAATAGATGTTAATTTTCATGCAATATCCTCTCCTCCTGCGGTTCAGTATCTTAAATCTAAGCTATCGGGAGTTGTATTTTAACTTCCGATAAAAAGCTCTGTTTTTGCGCCGTACATCGCGGCTACAGGAACATGTATTACGTTCCTTCAGTATAATTAATTCTTTGCCTGCGGTATGAAAGTAAAGCCAGTATCACTCCACTAATAAATCCTCCGATATGCGCCGCCTGGTCAATATGTGAATTTACGATCCCGCCATAAAGACTCAGTATCACGAAAAGAATCATCTGGGTGGAGCTGATCTCCTTTAACCGTCCCTTATTAATGACAACAATCCATAGCACCGCTCCCACAACGCCAAAGATCGCTCCGGAAGCTCCGATGGAATAAGTGGTGCTGTCCAGGGAAGCCAAGGCATATTCTTTCCACATATTATAACTGATGGAGGCTATCCCCGCAATAATTCCTGTCCCAAAATAAACAAAAAGATATTTTATCTTCCCGATAGCTCTTTCCAGGTTCCCACCCACAAAAAGCAGCACCAGCATATTATTAAAAAGATGGCTCCAGTCCGCATGGAGGAACATTGAGGTCAGGACACGGTAATACTCATGATTTTCTTTAATCAAATACCAGGATAAGGCTCCCTTTTCCAGCAATGTATCCGGGTTGGAAAGAAAAAAAGTAAAATGGGTAAAAAGATACACCAGGATATTAATCCCTATAATTGCCATGGTAACAGGCGTCTGCTTAAAACGGTATGACTGGGCCGGATAGGTTTTAGCCCCAGTCATATAGGCTTCCGGATGCTCCCGGTATAGCTCTGCTTCTTCCTCCAGCCCTTGCTCTATCAGCCTCTGGACCGAAGTAAATGCGCCTGCCTGTGTCTCATATATAATCAGCCGGTTAGTCCGTACATCCACAATCCAGTGGCTGTCCTGGGGCGTATCCGTAGCCAGGGGCTTTACCTGATCCGCATCTGCAGTCAGGATTAAGCTTAGCAGCTGCTGCCTCTGAGGATAGGCCTTGCTAAAACTATCCTTGATCTGGTTAAGTACATGCCCATACTGCTCCAGCGTCAGCTCCTTCCCGCTCATAGCCCTGACGACGGACACAAGCATAATATCCCTTTCATCTGCACGATAGAACAAATAGATCCCCTGTGCATTCGAATCTATCCTCTGATAACCGTTATTTAAAAAAATACTATTTAATCTGTCTTCTATCATGCCAAATCATCCTTTATCTATTCTTCCAGGTGCGCTGTCCCATTCATCTTTAAGCTAACTATGAGTGAGACAGTACACTAGTGTATAACCAAATTGATAACCAATCATACCAACCTGGAGTACAAAGCCAATGTCACTATAGCCCAAACATAATTTTGAGCAGCTACCCATGTGGAACCACACTAGGGTGTGTCAGACACAGCCCATGCATAGGAGCGGGTGACAGCCTTCTTCCAGCCTGCAATCAATCTCTCCCTTTGCACCTCTGACATATTCGGTTCAAAAGTTTCTGCCAGCTCCCAATTCCTATATATCTCCTCCCTGTCCTTCCAAAAACCTACGGCAAGACCTGCCAGGTAGGCTGCCCCAAGAGCCGTAGTCTCGATACATTCCGGCTTCTGGACCGTCGTATTCACAATATCGGATTGAAACTGCATGAGGAACCGGTTTGCACTGGCACCCCCGTCTACCTTTAGGGATTTCAAGGTAACACCCGAATCCCCTTCCATTGCCCGGAGGACATCATGGGTCTGATAAGCGATGGACTCCAGTGTGGCACGGATGATGTGGTCACGGTTCCCTCCCCGGGTAATCCCAACAATGGCGCCCCTTGCATATTGATCCCAATGGGGAGCCCCAAGACCCGTAAAGGCCGGAACCACATAGATTCCATTGGTATCCGGAACCTGCATTGCATATTTCTCACTTTCTGCCGAGGTCCGGATCAGCTGTAGCTCATCCCGGAGCCACTGGATCGCCGCCCCTGCAACAAATACACTGCCCTCCAGGGCGTATTGTATCTCATTGCCGGTACTTGCAGCAATTGTTGTAATTAAGCCATGGTTGGAGGCAATCCTCTCACTTCCCGTATTCATCAACAGGAAACAGCCGGTTCCGTAAGTATTCTTCGCTTCCCCCTTAGTAAAGCAGCATTGGCCAAACAGTGCCGCCTGCTGGTCACCGGCCGCACCGGCGATAGGGATCTCACTGCCGAACAGGATTCTGTCCGCATAGCCATAGATACAGCTGGAGGGCTTAACCTCCGGCAGCATCTCCCTTGGAATATCAAGCTCCTTAAGAAGCTTCTCATCCCAGGTCAGGCTCTTAATGTCAAACAGCATGGTTCTGGAAGCATTCGAATAATCCGTTACAAAGGCCTTCCCCTTCGTCAGGTTCCAGATCAGCCAGGTATCCACCGTTCCAAAGAGCAGCTCGCCCTCCTTCGCAGCCTTTCTCGCCCCCTCCACATGGTCCAGAATCCAGGCGATCTTGGTACCGGAAAAATATGCATCCGGTATCAGACCTGTCTTTTCCTTGATATATGCTTCATAGCCCTTTGCCTTTAAATCATCAATCATCTCCGAGGTTCTGCGGCACTGCCAGACAATGGCATTATACACCGGCTGCCCCGTCCTCTTATTCCATACAATGGTAGTCTCACGTTGGTTCGTAATACCAATGGAGGCTATCTCTTCCGCCAGGATTCCCAGCTTCGCCATGGCCTCAGTAGCTACGGAGACCTGTGAAGACCATATCTCCATCGGGTCATGCTCCACCCAGCCGGGCTTGGGATAGATTTGTGTGAACTCCTTTTGTGCAATACTCTTTATTCTGCCGTTTTTATCAAAGATAATACATCTGGAGCTGGTGGTACCCTGGTCAAGGGCCATAATATACTGCTTCATAAGCTGTCCCCCATTTCACTATACCCTTTATGAATGTTAATCTTATATTTCATTCGTTCCCTTATCTATTAACTCGTTCCCAATATCTATCTCTGACCTGTTCATCCATATACTTAAATTGATGCTATCCCATTAATAATTACATCAATTGCACATACGGCCAGTATGATATCCAGTATTAATAAAATCCAGACAAAGACCTTGCTCCTGAGCTGGGCTTCCCTTTTCTCCCTCAGCTTGTATACCGTATTAAGAAGCAGTACCGCTGCAAACAGCAGGAGTAAAACCCCCTTGATAACAGTATTCCCAACAAGGAAAGCAATCATCAATACCAGCAGTAAAACCACCGCATGCACAACATCATATCGTATCTTCAAGCACATACCTCCTCCTTTGTGCAAAATAGAATGTCTATTTATTATTGTACCACTTCCATTCCGGTATTTACAAGGCTTTTATCAGCAACAGCTGTATGGACGAAGAGATTATGGCGCAG
Organism: Mobilitalea sp.; assembly: GCA_029974875.1. The sequence continues at coordinate 15,893 of JARKQP010000077.1, read as the reverse complement.
ATCATGACGCTTGTTGCAGTTAATAGAGCCGAGGTCATTTTGAAGGTTCCATAGAAATTTCTTGATTATACTATCAAACAGGAAAAATTCATCATAAATATGCTCTCCATCAAGTAGATAAATTAATATTATCCCATTCATCTACTTAATAGAGAGCATGTCAGTTAAATAAAAATATTATATTGGCAAATAACACTTTTGTTTGTTCTTAATCTGATAACTATATAAATGACTGTCTAAGCATTGCCTTTACATTTTCAAAAGGTGTGTTTCCACCTAACGCGCAGCCGGGTCCAAGTATTATTCCTCTTGCCTGATTGCCGCCCACTTTTTCCAGCATGGATTTTGTCTCTTCCCCTACCATCTCTACACTGCCATTCATCAATGTAACAGGGGAAATCTGTCCTAACAGGGCACAGCACCCTTTTGCCAGCTTATATGCTTCCGTTATATCTGTTTCCTGGTCAATTTCCAGGACATCCGCCCCTGTCTGTATCATTTTGCCGATGATCTGTGTTGCATTCCCGCAAATATGCAGGGATAGCATCCCTCCATAAGCATGGACGCTGTCCACAACTGCTTTCTCATATGGCAATGCAAATTCTTCATACATGGCGGGTGAAAGAACACCCGGTCCGGCGGTGCTTTCCCCTAACGATGTAATATGTGCCCCGGCATCCAGCACAGCCGATCATTCCGGCTGCTATTACCAAACTCAATGTAACCGCTGCTAGTTTTTTTAACATTTGCAACTCCTCCTTTTATTCGCCCCAAAATACGGGAGCATTTTCTATGACGCAATTATAGCAAATTCAATTTAACTATTAACACAAACTTTTAAACCTTAATATGCAAACAATTATACTAATGCCAAAAGAAAATTGACACGGACAAAGGTTAAACCTGAAATATTCATGATAATTCATCGAACGATGCTTTGCACCGCATCCTTTGCTGATGTAATACAAGCAAAGGGCAAAGACCGAAAAACGGCTTTGCCCTTTGCTAACTAACATTATTTCTTATATCAGATATTTGAGCTTGCACTAAACTTGAAACGCTCTTGTAATTGATACTAAGCAAGCGAATAAAACTTTACCTTTCAAATATGACTCTCGACGGTTTTTCTGTATTCTCTGGGAGAGCAGCCAACATATTTTAAAAACTGCCTGTTGAAATTTGATATATTGCAAAAACCACTTTCATACGCAGCTTCTGATGTACTTTTTTTTGTAGAGATTAAAATGTCACAGGCATTTTTTATCCTTATTGAGTTAATATATGCCACTGCACTTTGTCCCACTTCTTTTTTGAATTTACTCATAAAGCCGCTTTTGCTTAGGTGAGCTGACGCAGCAAGCTGCTCAATAGTAATATTCTCCGTAAAATTGTCAGAGATATTATTGATTGTATTCTGTATTTCTTCAGAGTAGTTAGCATTTTCCGAAACGCTAGGATGAATCTCCCCACTTTCATACAGTAACCACACAATCCGAAGCAGTTCACTTTTTATAAGTAAATCATATTCTGCCAGGTTTTTCTGAGCGCATAATATCATGTTTGCTGCCGCTGTTTTTATTTCGTCATACCGATTGTTCTTCGCTGAGATATGTGTCGATATTTTCAGTCTGCCATTTAGGATTGGCTGGAGCCGTTCGATGTATGCTCTGCTCTTGGGGAATTCTGAAAGCAGATTTTTGCTAAAAACCAGTGCACCATATTCTAATGTCAGGTTCTTCATCTGCGCAACGGAATGTGGCTCCCCCGCTGGAATGATTATGATATCGCCTGTGCTTGCCTGAAAAAGCTCATCCCCACACCGGAAGTTTCCAAATCCATTAATTATATAATCTATTTCCATTTCATCATGCCAATGCAACGGCATAAATTGGAAAGTTTCAGGTATCATACATGGATAATATTTGTACGGCACAAGCAACGTGCTGTGCTGTGTTGTTTCTTTTTTTAATCGATTTTTCATGCCACACCTTTTTGTATTATAGTATCAATAATCAAGGCTATTTTAGTAGATTCAACTTATTATATAGTAGTATTATATTACACAATGATAGAATAGTCAATTTCAATGAAACGAAAACCGAGGATTTATTTCGTTCATATGAACAGATGCGTAACAACAATGGACATCATGTATAGGTCGGAAAGGAAGGGATAGTATGAGATTTAAACAGGAGGAAACGGCGCTGGTCTTTAACCACCAAGGAGAAAAAGTGCGAATTGAGCCGTGGGGGAGTGATTCTCTTCGTATAAGGGCTGCCAGAAGGTTATCCTTCACAGACAATAACTGGGCTTTGACAGAAACGGTAAGACACAACGGCAGCGCAGTGAAAATTGTCGTAAATGATAATTGTACGGCTTCTATTACAAACGGGAGGATATGCGCAGATGTCAATGAGGCAGGTGTGCTTTCCTTTTACCGTGATGGAAAACTGATTCTCCGTGAGCATTACAGAAGCCACGGTGCAATCAGCAGGGAGAGTCGCTGCCTTAAGCTAATCGCCCGTAATTACAAACCGATTATCGGCGGAGAGTATACGCTGACGATGCGTTTTGAAAGCAACAATGGTGAAAAACTCTATGGAATGGGGCAGTATCAGCAGCCACATCTTGACTTAAAGGGATGTGTACTCGAACTGGCACAAAGAAATTCGCAGACTTCCATTCCCTTTGTGTTGTCAAGTATGGGATATGGACTTTTGTGGAATAACCCAGCTGTGGGGAGTGCGTCTTTTGGTAAAAATTATACGGAGTGGACGGCACATGCCTCCAGGCAGTTTGATTATTGGGTTACAGTTGGGGATGATCCCCGCAGAATTGTAGAAAACTATACCGCAGTGACGGGGAAGGCACCGGTAATGTCCTCTGACCTGTTTGGTTTGTGGCAGTGCAAGCTTCGATACAGAACGCAGGAAGAAGTGCTGGGTGTTGCCCGCCGGTACAGGGAACTTGGTATCCCGTTAGATGTCATCGTCATCGATTTTTTCCATTGGACAAGGCAGGGCGACTGGCGTTTTGACCCGGAATATTGGCCGGATCCGAAAGCCATGACCGAAGAATTACACGCCATGGGAACGAAGGTAATGGTGTCTGTATGGCCTACTGTGGATCGCAAAAGCGTTCATTTTACAGAGTTATATGAACGGGGATTGCTGATCCGTGCGGAGCGGGGCGCAATCGAAACTTACGATTATGAAGGAGATTGCCTTATTCTGGATGCGACAAATCCTGAGGCGCGTGAATTTATTTGGGAGAAATGCAAAAAGAGCTATTACGACTACGGTATTGATATGTTTTGGCTGGATAATTCTGAGCCGGAGCTGGCAGTCTATGATTACGATAATTATAGATATAGTATCGGGACGATGCTGGAGGTGGGGAACAGTTATCCTTTATTTTATACAAAAGCATTTGCGGATGGTATTGCGGTGCAGGATAAGCAGTGGGATATGTTTCATCTGGTGCGGTGCGGGTGGGTCGGTTCCCAGAAATATGCGGCGCTCCTGTGGTCCGGGGATATTCCAAGTACTTTTGAAGCGTTGGAGGATCAGCTTGCAGCGGGACTGAATATAGGCCTTGCCGGAATTCCCTGGTGGACTTCTGACATTGGTGGTTTTATGACAGAGGATGTGGAAGATCCAAAGTTTCTGGAATTGTTACTCAGATGGTATGAATTTGCTGTATTTACGCCGATCCTGCGTATGCATGGTGACAGAGGCCCCCACAATATCCCCGCCCTTTCTGACCGGGAATGGGGAGGAGGGTACCTGCATACCGGCCATTCCAACGAACTGTGGAGTTATGGAGAAGAGGCGATGAAGATCATGGTGTCTCAGCTGCAACTCAGATTATCCCTAAAGCCGTACTTGGAAAAGCTGATGCGCGAGGCGCATGAAACGGGAGTGCCCCTTATGAGGACGATGTTTTTTGAGTTCCCGAAAGAAGCAGCATGTTGGGAGATAAACGATCAATATATGTTCGGTGATAAGTATTTGGTTGCGCCCATTTTAAAAGCCGGATTGCGGGAGAGAACGGTATATCTGCCTGGCGGCTGTTGGGAAAATATCTACGACCATCAGGTGTATGAGGGACCAGTAACAATAAACTGCGATGCCCCGCTTGAAAGAATTCCCGTTTTCGCCAGAAGATAGGATTTGAGATTTTGCTGGATATCATAATGGGTTCCGCTGTCTCGATTTTCTATCCTGAGGCAGTTCCAAATATAAAATATCAAAATAAAGGAGGAAATTAACATGAAGAAAAAGTTATTTCAGATTCTGTTGGCCATCGGGATGATTATGGGGGGCGTAGTCGGTTGTGGCAACAACGGGGGGGATACTACTGCTGACAAATCTGCTACCGACAGTAGCCAATCCACTGAATCTCAGGGTGATGCCAAAAATTCAGGCGGCTCCGTCTACTGGATGAACATGAAGCCAGAGTCAGATGAAGTCCTTCAACAAGTTGCCAAGATGTATACCGATGAGACAGGCGTACCGGTTAAGGTGGTTACCGCTGCTTCCGGTACATACGGACAGCAGATGAAAGCCGAGATGGACAAAGCTGATCCGCCCACAATGTTTGTCATTGGAAATGTTAACGCCATCAAGGACTGGAAAGATTATGCACTGGATTTGACTGGCACGCCTATTGTAAATGAACTGAACACAGACGCCTACAATGTGTACGATGAGAATGGTAAGCTGCTTTCCGTTGGTTATTGTTACGAGTGCTATGGTATTATCGTCAATCCGGATCTGGTGGAAGCTGCCGGGTATTCAGTAGACGAAATCAAAAATTTTGAGACATTGAAAACCGTCGTAGAGGATATTCACGCTCGGACGGACGAGTTGGGCTTTGATGCATTCACCTCCTGCGACATGGATGCCTCTTCTTCCTGGCGTTTTAGCGGTCATCTGGCAAATCTGGTGTACTACTACGAGCAGGAGGGAGAGACATGGACTACCACGCCTGCCAGTCTCAGCGGTAAGTATATGGATAATTTCAAAAATTTGTATGATTTATGTATCAACAACAGCCTGACTGCTCCTACCAACCTGGCTACCGGTGGCCATGATCCCAGCAATGAGTTCAGAACCGGGAAGGCCGCCTTCCATGTGCAGGGCTCCTGGGAGTATGCGGGGCTGAAGGATGCCGTGCCCAATGCTACCATGATTCCGTACTACTGCGGTGTAGAAGGCGAGGAGAAGGCCGGTCTGAACTGTGGTACTGAGAACTGTTGGGCTATCAATGCCACGGTTCCGGAGGAAGATCAACAGGCTACCATGGACTTTATGGTATGGTGTGTCACTGATCCGGAAGCTTCCCGTCTGTTGGTAGACAGCTTTGGCATTATGCCTTATAAGCAGGCTGCTGAGCCTACCAATGCATTTCTGGCGGATGCTGCCGAGTATGCTGAGAATGGCTGCTATGTCATGAACTGGGCAAACAATTTTCAGCCTAATATAGATACTTACCGTGCTACTCTGGTTTCTGCTTTCAATCAGTATAATGCTGATCAGTCCGATACAAATTGGGAGATGGTACGCACCGCATTTATAGACGGTTGGGCTGCCCAATATAAGGCGACGAGCAACTAAGCACTGTTTCATCATGAGGTGACCCATATAGCGGGGCGGGTGGTATCGCCCGTTCCGCATTGTTTTGTAAATGACGACAGCAGCGTACATTCTGCGGCTGAAATCAAAAGCTTTGGATGTAAGATTTACGCTTAGGCAAAAATTCTTGAAATAACAAAGGAGTTGATAATGTGAAAAAGCAAAAAATTGTCTCCGTTCGGAGCAACACCCGGCGTTGGTGGCCGCTGTTTCTGGGCCCCGTGATGGTTACCTTTGTGATCTGCTTTGTGTGGCCCTTCCTTCAGGGCATCTATCTGTCGTTTTGTGACTTTCGGCTGATTTCCGATGCAAAGTTCATCGGTTTGGGAAACTATGTGAAAGCCTTCCAGGACGCTTCCTTTCGTCATGCATTTTGGTATACGGCAATGTTTGCTGTTGTTTCATTGCTTATTATTAATGTGTTTGCTTTTGTTGTGGCCTATTTCCTGACCAAAGGAATCAGGGGTTCTAATCTGTTCCGTACAGTATTCTTTATGCCCAACCTTATTGGAGGTATTGTATTGGGTTACATCTGGTCTATGATTTTCGATGGCATTCTGTCCAGGTTTAACTCTTCTATTTTGTTGGAAGCCAGGTATGGTTTTTGGGGGCTTATTATCTTGATGTGTTGGCAGCAGATTGGCTATATGATGATTATCTACATTGCAGGATTACAAAATGTGTCCGGGGATATGTTGGAGGCTGCCGGGATTGATGGTGCCACCGAGACGCAGGCTCTGTTCAGGGTAACCATTCCGAATGTGATGCCATCTATCACGATTTGCACATTCCTGTCCCTCACCAACGGCTTCAAACTTTTTGACCAGAATCTGGCTCTTACTGCCGGTCAGCCTTTTCTCATTCAGCCGGGCGGAGGCATCATTAAAACTACGGAGATGTTGGCACTGAACATTTATAATACCTTCTATAGTTCTGGCACTGCGTCCCAGGGAATTGCCCAGGCTAAGGCTGTCATCTTCTTTATTCTGGTAGCCGGTTTGGGTCTGGTGCAGCTTGTTTATACCCGCAGGAAGGAGGTACAACAGTAATGAATAGAAAAAAAACACTATCTGCAGAGAAATTCCGTAAGACTGTTTTGTCGGTGGTGTTGTCCATCATCAGCGTTATTTATGTATTGCCTGTTTTGACAGTAGTATGCAACTCATTTAAGCTTAATACTTTTGTCAAGACTGATACGTTTGCACTGCCCAAAGGAGAAATGTGGGCAGGATTTGATAACTTCATCAAAGGTATGACCTTTGGCAACTACCCTTTCTACAAGAGCGTATTGTATAGCGTGGTCATTACAGTGCTGTCTACTGCACTGATCCTGCTATGTGCTTCTATGGCTGGATGGTTTATCGCACGTGTAGACGACATCATGTGCAGAATCCTCTACTTTTTGTGTGTGTTCTCCATGGTGGTTCCTTTCCAGATGGTCATGTTCACTCTGTCCAAAACTGCGGATTCTTTAAAGTTGAATACTCCCTGGACAATTCCTATAGTTTATCTGGGATTTGGCGCAGGTCTTCCGATTTTCATGTTTGTAGGATTTGCCAAGAGCATTCCAATTGAAATTGAGGAAGCTGCAGCCATTGATGGCTGCGGACCGGTACGTACATTTTTCACAGTGGTTGTGCCTATGCTTAGGCCAACTATGATTTCAGTGGGAATTCTGGAGATTATGTGGATATGGAACGACTATCTGCTCCCGGCACTAGTGCTCGACATTAACGAATATCGTACTATTCCTATCCACATTCAGTATCTGAAAGGCAGCTATGGAACAGTGGATTTGGGCGCTACGATGGCGCTGATTCTGTTGTCCATTATTCCGGTCATCGTGTTCTATCTTATCTGCCAGAAGCATATCATTAAGGGCGTGGCTGCCGGTGCAGTAAAGGGATAGGGCACGCCTAGAAAAGGGCAGACAGCTACATGCATCATATGTTGGTGCTATGGTTCAAGGGCACTTACATCAGATTCCATTTACATAGATTGATAAAAAAAGCGCTAGCCAAGGAATTGTTCCCGGCTGGTGCTTTTACGTCTCTCCGCCGCTATTCTTCTCACATGAATGGCACATCGCAGTCGCCGTATACTATGCTGACCTGCTTAGAGGCTTGGATGATATAATAAAAAAACAAGACCGGACCGTTACCTGTTCAGAACCCCATAGAGCACACTAGGTTCTGATTGTGCAAAACAGAGAAAATTAAAAACTCTGTTTTGGCATTATAATTGTTTTTCAGGAGGTTATCCACAACTCTTTTTTTATAATAAACTTTATCGTGAATAGAGCATATTTGTATAAACATAATGTGGATTACTTCTTTAAATATGGCTGATTACAGCCTGATACACATCATTTACAGCACTGTTGCACACCGTCATTTTGACTGTAACGACATTCTTGCAGATTAGCTTTTTTCTCTGATTTCAGGTAAAATATAATTATCAAAATCTAGAAAGAAGGTGGTTTGAGTGACTCCGTTAAAACTGCTGATTGTCGACGATGAACCTAATATTCTGGCTGGTTTAGTAAAAACCTTTCCCTGGGGAAAATGGGGATACCAGGTAATCGGTTCTGCCACTAACGGTTATTTGGCACTCGATCTAATAGAGGAGTACCATCCGGATGTGGTCATCACAGATATCTTAATGAAACAAATGACGGGCTTGGAATTAATCGAAAAAAGCCTGGTTTTATTTCCCGATACTATCTTTATTGTAATCAGTGCCTATCGGGATTTTGATTATGCGAAAGAAGCCTGCCGTCTAGGTGCCCATACTTATTTACTAAAGCCGCTGACGGAAGAGGCCTTGAAAGAAACGATGCTTTCTGTAAAAGCTGCCTGCTTACAGCACCAGGAGCAGAATCTTCTTGCAAAAAACTATAATACATTCCTAAACAAACATGCGAGTGGCTATATTTGCGCCCTCCTTCGCAGCTTTATCCAGGATCAGACGACGGAAGAAGAATTTCTTGAGGCTCTATCCTTTGTAGATAAGGATTGGAATTCCATGCACTACATATGCGTATGTGCAACCATAGACCCCTACATTAATATTTATCCATCCAAGTCTGAGCTATATATCCTGTTACAATACCTAAAAAAGAATTTGAACAAATGCTTTGACGGCTATACCTTTGAAGACCAGGATTCAAAGCTCATATTGCTTATTACCATTCCTGCCGGCAGTATTATGCACCGTAATAAGCTGGAAGAATTATTTAGGGATTTTAAAAGGTTATTCCAGATGGAGGTTACCTATTCTGTTTCAAAAGAATATTCAAAGGTATCCGATATTAAAAAAGCCGCACAGGAAGCCGGTACACTTTTTGCCATGGCTGATGATGCCGGTTTGGACCGGCTCTATCCAGAATCGATTTTGGAAAACTATAAATTGCCCGGTGCCCCATTCCAATATCCTAAAAACCACGCTTTACTTGTACTTAAATCGATCCGTTCCCTGAATATACCTGCTGCCAGAAAAGCCTTAGGCGATTTTATTATAGAACTGTCACCAATTACAGATACGGAATATCAGAAGCTATGTATCCAGCGTCTGACATTGGAAATCCTGAGTTCCTTTATTGAACCCTCTTTTCCTGCTACCCTGCGGTACAGCTTTGAGAACTTTATAAGGGATTTTAATAATATACCTGTACTTAAAACAATCCCTGTATTGAACCAACACATTAATGAATTAATGAAGCATCTGGAAAAACGCAGTTGTTTTGATACCAGCGAAGTAATAGGTACTTATGTTGAACAGGCAAAGCTCTATGCTGCAAACCATATTTCAGATGAACAGCTGAATGTTACAACAATTGCCGAAGAGCTTCATCTGAATGCTGTCTATTTCGGCCGAATATTTAAGAAGAGTACAGGTATCGGATTTAAGACATATCTCTTGAATCTTCGTATGGAAGAAGCCCGGCGCCTCCTGACAGAATCATCACTCAGTATTATGAAAATAACGGAGCAGATCGGTTTTGCAAACACATCCTATTTTTCACAATTATTCAAAGCAAATGTGGGCTGCCTTCCTAATGAGTACCGGAAAGGAGTTATTCATGAAGAATAACTATAATATTACTTATGGCGTAAGGCGCCAGCTTTTTATTTTTTCTACTGCCATTATTCTTATCCTGCTTTTAATTATCGGGGTTATCTTTGGAACCTCTACCAGTAAGACCCTGCATAATCTTACTATGACAAACTACGCCCAAACCACCCAGCAAATGTTGACGGATTTTCAAAAGGGGACCTCTTCCTTGACGAATTTGACACAAAATTACTTAAACAATCCCTATATACAAGAATCCCTTTTAACCTCAGAACTGGGCTATCAATCTGAAAAATATCTTCTCAGCAGTCTGTATTATCCAAATAACAACTATTTGGATTATTGCTTTTATGTTAATAATGACGGCTCAGTTTACTATTCTTCCATACAGGCATTAGATGTAATTGGAGACGCGGGCCTGATGCAAGACTTTTACCGTTTGACAGAAAATACTTATTCAAGGCCATTTCTGTTCTCCGATAAAAATGCAGCAACAGATACGAGTTCCTTGTTCATGGTCCGGCGAATACGGCATTTATCCATAAACTGCGAACCTGGCTTATTAGTGCTTCATCTGGGGCCGAATTTTTACGGTAATATTTTTTCTAATATAAATATTCAAAGGGAGTGCAGCTATTTTATGCTGGACCCCCAATTTACAGTGGTATATTCACGAAATACAGATTCCCTTTCACCTGAAGCACTTCTCTATTTAAAAGAAAACTTTAATACGAATACGCAAATACCGCATTTTTATGATGATGTTTATTATTTTACAGTCAAGGATGATACTACAGGATTTCTTTTGGTATCCTATGTTCCCCAGAAAGTAATACAGAAATCCTCAAATGCTTTTTTTGGGACGCTTATGATTGTTCTTTTTATTGCTATTAGTGTATCCGTCTTCCTGGTCCTGCTGATGTCTTCACATTTTACCAGGCCAATACGCTACCTCTCCGATAATATGAAAAGTTTTTCATTAGACAGCTTGGGCCAGCCTATTTATACCCAAACAAATACGGAACTGGACACAATTTCTGCCGGCTATAATCAAATGCTGGATAATATTTTAAAGCTCCTACAGACAGTAGAAAGCAATCAGGCCCAACTGCGGGCTAATGAGTATAATTTACTCCTTCATCAGATTAATCCGCATTTTCTTTATAATACGCTTGATAATATTCATATGCTTGCCCGGTTAAATGGAGATGAAAAAACCGTAAAACTGATCTGCGCCCTTTCAAGTTATCTGCGCATCAGCCTCAGCAAAGGCCATGAAGTGATCCCTGTATCGGAAGAACTATCGCATATCGAAAGCTATATGATAATCGAACAAATTCGTACCAATAACCTTTTTACCTATAGGATAGAGGCCGATGCAGATACTGTAGATTTACTGATACCCAAACTGATTATCCAGCCAATTGTAGAGAATTCCATAAAGTACGGTTTTTCTGAAATAGATGCAGATGGCCATATCAGCATTTCAATAAAGAAGTGTGACACCCAGCTTTCTATAACAGTTATTAACAACGGCAGTCCAATCGACACAGATATTATGGACATCTTAAATAAAATGCCATATCAACCCTTAGAAAAAATAGCAGACACCTTTCCCAACAGGTCAGGCGGCTATGGTATAGCAAATGCAATTTGCCGTTTAAAATTACGATATGATACCTCTTTCTCCATGAGATATGAAGCTGTAAATGGGACAACCTGTATTATAACTCTCCCATTGTAATACGTATTAAATTGTTATAAAAGAGCCCTAGGTCATTTTAGCAATTACCTAAGGGCTCTCCTCAGCTAACTTTATGCCTGCTAGAGCCAGGCTTACAAAAATCCAGGTAATTTAGAAAAATTAGTTTTACACCTCTATACCAATGAACGGCTTTAGGAATTAACTCTTTAAAAATTGATATCTCAGATTGGCAAAAGTTATCTCATCTCCGAACTTTATCTCTTTTTTCTGATAGGTAAGCAGCATTTCACTATTAAGGTATGTACCGTTTGTCGAGTTGAGATCTGTAAGATAGTATTCCTCCCCTTCCCGTGTTACCTTGGCATGATATCTGCTAATTACGTCCTTCTCGATGCAATAATCTACATTCTCTCGGAATTTTCCAATAAAAAAAGGAAAATGTCCTATCGTTATGCTGGGATATGCTTCATTCAGGGATTTTAAGATACAGGCAATGGAATCGGCAGGGTCTGCATTTAATAAACAGGTAGGGTTATAGCTGCAGTCTTTGCTATCTTCCCCGATATCTTTCTCGATATCTTCCTTACTATAATCCTTACTATAATCCCTCCTATAGTCCTTACTATCCTCCTCATATCCCTCACCTAATCTAAACTTATCACCACTTTTATATATCAAGTATTCTTCACGTATTGGAAATCCCCTTCCTATGATCCCTTTCTTGGACTTTTCCCCTGTATTATCTATTACTGGCTTTTTCTTATACTCAAGGCCTTTCTCTTCTTCTAACTCTCTTTTCCTCTCTCTTCCGTTTTCTCTTTCTAGCTCTCTTTCTCCCTCTTCTCCTCTGCCTTTACCTACAGGATCTTCACCAATACTTACGTATTCCTGTGTTTTAACCATCCGTGTGATTTTATTCTTCTTGTCCAATATTTTCTGAACAAGATAGCCTTCTACACACAATAGAATAAGGCAAAATGCAAAAAGCTTGCTGTAATCCACCCTATTTCCAAAGGAATTATAAAGTATCCTTGATGCTATACAAAGCACTGTTATTAAGATACCTCCAACTGCGCAGCCTCCCAGATAGAGATAAGTTTTAAACGGATAAAGGGTAATTTCCCTTTCTCCTTCTATTTTTTCTATTATGGACGGCCGGATCCTCCCTCTCTCCCTTTTTGCTGTAATTACAGATCGCTGCATGTCTGCTTGTTCCCGCTCTATATTCAAGTCTGTACGGATTATACCTGACTTCATCTGCCTTTCATTTTCTTTTATATTTTGTTGCAAGCTTTGCTTTATATTATGTTTTATATTTTCTTTGCTATTTCCTTTTATACTTTCTTTTGCATTATCTTTTCTAATATCTTTAATATCTTTTCTAATATCTTTAATATCTTTTTTACTTTCTTTTCCACTTTCCTTTCTAGCCCCTCCCTCTTCTTCTTTCCTATTTCCCGTTTCTATGCTATTTAACCCCTCTTTTTGCTGGCGAAGCTTAGGCCTTACTGCTTCCTCCGAAGCTGTAGTTCCCCCAATAAGCTCACTTAAAGCTTCAAAACAATAATCCTCTTCCCTGCTGACTGCGTAAAGCTGGTATACCAACAAAACTGCCTCTTTATCCGTATAATCTATCTTGTTCATCAGATATTCCATCAAGCCTCTGACCTGTTCCCTGATATTCTTCTGATAGCCCGGAAGAAAGCAAATGCCAGGTTCAAAATTACTTACATCAAGGTAAATATGCTCCGGTGACAGCACAAAATCATCCTCCGGCAATAGGTACTCATAAGCCCGTTCCAAGGCCAACAAAATATTTCCGCAGATACTTTTCAGCTGCCGACAGGACAGAGTTGTCTTAATAAGAAGGCTTTGCATCACCTGCTTTGAAGTAATTTCATAATAAAGCATGCTCTCATTGTCCATCACTCTTCGTTCCAATGGCAGAATTCCTTCCACCCTTTCATGCTCCAATAGCTTGATACAATACTGTCTGGTACTAATGTCGTTTTCCGGAGATATTACCAGGTAGCTGTGATGTAAATCCTTTTTATATTCTACTTCCATACCTTCCCCCATTTCATTCCTACCCCCACTCAATTACCCTTCAAAAACTTTTCCAGCTTTTCCTTCAACTCACTCACACCTTTGATCTCAGACGCGGTGTCCATAATAACTTCCATAAACCGGACCGTCTCTGCCGGTCTATGGATAGAGCAACCGCCAGTTATGCTTACAGCTTCAAAGGAACGAAACACCTTACCAAATATAGGCAAATTAATTTTCCGCTTTGCGCTTAAGATTAGCTCTATTTTATATTGATCAGCCTCCGCATGGGTAGAAACGACATCATATAGGAACAGCCTCCCCTCCAGCCCTTGCTTAAGAACCCTCCGCATCTGTCCCTCCATATCAGAAGAATCCCCAAAGATGGGGTAAAATACCCCTCGGCTATTAATTGCCTCATAATAGATCTCGCCCATTTCCATATCCGATACCTGGTTAGAATAAAAGTCGGCCTTTCTTACCGTCCTGTCAACTGCGCCCTGAAGAATACAGTAATCATGGAGGTAAAAGGCAAGATAGATCACAGCAAATACTGCGAATATCACAATCGGCATGACATAAGCCGCTTCCACCGTAATACTTGCCCTTGCCACACACTTCCATTTCCAATTCTCCTGCCTTCCCAGAGGATCTTTCTGCTGACTTGCCATAAGATTTTCCACCTGATTTTTAATGGATTTCTCTTCCTGATTCTTGAGAGCATTTTCCTTCTGATGATCATCCATTATTCCAACTCCTCATATTCAAGCACTCCCCTTCATGTTTGCAACAAGGATGAAGACATAGCCGCATAGCAGAAAAGGCACAAAGGGAATGCTCTCCTTCCTGTCTGCCAGCCGAAACATCATTAGGGCAATGGATACTGCTGCTGCCAAAAATAACGCAACGGCAAACAGCTCCAGGTTACTCCAAAATCCTAACCCCATGCCGGAAATACAGAGAAGTAAGCCGTCTCCAAAGCCAATTTTACCCCTAGTTGCCAAGCTAATAAGCAGGACAGCCACACCCACTGCAATTCCTCCTAGCCGGTCAATTACTGTGACGGAATTATAAAAAAGAATAGAAACAAACATCATGCCCCCTCCTGCGATAATCATCCAAAGCCCAATCTTTTTCTTTAATAGATCCTGAATTGAGCACAGAATTAACAAGCCCAACAAAGTCCATATCACTGCGTCTTTATACATATGCCAAACCACCTTAATCAAATTTATGGGTACACCTTATTGATAGCACCGTTTACAGGGTGTCCTGCTGCCTACCTCGGACAACGGAATTTCCCTCACATTTCTTTTAATTGCTGAACACTCCCTGATTCTATGGTACCTGGTTCCATCCGTGGTAATATAGTAGGTTCCAAGCTGATCCGTCCCACCTTTACAGCAGACCTCACAGGGATGATACTTTGCCCCATGTTCATTCCGTAAACCGGTGGGTATTCCTTGTACTGCCCTTATGGATAATTTTATATGGGAGCAATTCTCCGACTTATGGTATACGCTGCCTGTCTGGGCAACAAACACCGTATCCTCCTTCCCTGTGCTGTCCTCCCTTTGATAAGCCGCAGCCACCTGATAGCCTGTCCAGCTCCTAAGGCATATTCTCTGCTCCATATCCATGGCTGGAATAAGGAAGCCCCTGATCGGAAGCTCCACCTGATAGCTTATGCGGATATCTATCATATCCCCATCAGCAAATAGGTTCGAGCCTTCAAAGCTAATTCCCCGGAATCCGTCCTTAATACAGGACCGGTTAATATAGTCCGTGTCCAGATATTTTTTTGAGTAGCTTTTTAATATCCCCTGGCTGGAGGTCTCCTCTATCCAATCGGCAATTCCAAGCTCTATTTCCAGTCCAAATATCGAAATATCAAAGGACATTGCCTCCTCCAGCCCTGAAAAATCCTGTATCACATAAGCAGTCTTAGAAAGCTTCAAGCCCATCTTTGTAATGGCCGCCTGGATTTGCTCCTGCACCGTAAAGAGCTGTATAAAATACAGAAAGGCTAATACAAAATAAAGAAAAATTGGAAGTACCAGCGCCGCCTCCACCGTTAAGGAGGCTTCCCCCATCCACTCTCTCCTGCTGCCATTATCAAGATCCTTCCTAGGCTTCACACGCTCCTCCTAATCCTCCCCTCAGGAGGATTTCCCTTCTTTACAGTACTTTTCTTTTCCTAGTAATCTCTCTTTTCTTAGTAATTTTTCCTCTCTCAGCGATTTTTCTCCCTTTAGGGGGGATCCTCCTGAAAGCAGACTTTTTCCTGCTAATGGGCTAAGATGTCCGTTCTTCATAGTAAGATAAATTATATTTTTATAGGCAAATGATTCCTTGGAGAGAGGCTTTTCCTTGTTTTTAATTTTAAGAATATTAGATTATAAGATTTCATGAAATGAAGAACGGACATCTTA
>JARKQP010000060.1 GCA_029974875.1 Mobilitalea sp. | reverse complement strand
GATACCCTCATGAAGGAAGGAATTCCGTACAAAATCGTTGGAGGCCTGAGATTCTACGATAGGAAGGAAATCAAGGACATAATTGCGTATCTTAGAGTGATACAGAACCCCTCAGACAATATCAGCCTTAAGAGGATTATTAATGTTCCAAAGAGGGGAATTGGAGAAGCTACTTTAGGAAAAGCCGAAGAGATAGCAAATAAACGAGGATGCAGTATTTTTGCTATTATCTCTTCTGCAGAGGAAGTACCCGACCTGCAAAGGGCAGCAGCAAAACTGCATAATTTTGTGCTGCTTATATCCAAGTTTAGAGCTTTGAAGGAAACCATGAGGGTTTCAGAGTTGATTAACGAGGTTATCGAGCAATCGGGCATATTGAAGGAGCTGGAAGCAGAAGATACACCGGAGTCACGGACAAGGATAGAGAATATAAAGGAGTTGATTTCCGGAGCTATGGAGTTCGAGACAGGGGAGGATATTGAAAACAGCCTGGAAGGCTTCCTTGAAAATGTTTCTCTTGTAGCGGATATAGATAATGTTGACCCCAATGCGGACCATGTTATTTTAATGACTCTGCATAGCGCCAAAGGACTTGAGTTTCCTGTAGTATTCCTGGTTGGTCTTGAGGAAGGGGTATTCCCGGGATACAGATCCATGTTTGATGAAAATGAAATAGAAGAAGAACGCAGGCTGTGCTATGTAGGTATAACCCGTGCCCGCGAAAAGCTGTACATGACTAATGCCTACAGCAGAACTCTATTTGGAAACACCACCTATAACAAGGCATCCAGGTTTTTGAAGGAGATTCCTGCCGAACTGATTGAAGATATGAACGGAATCGAAAATAAAGGGATGAGCACCCAAAAATGGCTGGAGAATAAGCTGAATTCATTTAATGGAGTCGGTAATGGAAATGAGGCGCTAAAATCCTTCAGGACGTCTCCGGCTGCGGCAAATAATAAGCCCGCTACTCCCATAGGCAGAAGTGTTACACTGGTAGGCGGGGCTGTAAATATAGCTTCAAGGCCTGCAGCAGCCGGAGCAGTCTTTAATGCGGGAGACAGGGTGGAGCATAAAAAGTTTGGTGTAGGCACAATAACTTCCGTGGAAAAGGAAGG
>JARKQP010000055.1 GCA_029974875.1 Mobilitalea sp. | reverse complement strand
CCCAGAACCTTTCTTTACCCGAACAACACGCATCACACCAGACCCCTTCCCATGCTCCACCCAATCCATCAGTGCACGCATCCCATCAGCTTCCGCAATACCAGGCCCATTCCCCCAGCAGTTACCATGTCCATCTCCAGGGGTCAGATACAGCCGGCAGAAATCATCCACCGGTTCCTTACCACCGTGTATTTGGCACATACGCTCATAGTAATCAATGGTGCCGTCCACAGGAATTAACGGATCATCCAGACCATGATCAATCATCAGCTTCCCACCGGCCTTTGCAAAAGCACTAAGATCTGCCCGGTCACCCGCTGCATTGGCAAACAGGAGGGTGCTTTTATCAAAGAGCTCTTCAAACTCTTCCATCGTAGCTCCACTGAAATCCTGCTTTGGATTCCTGGTAATCCACCTTAAATAGCTGGTAACCAGAAAAAACGGCTTTGGCTTTTTACCAAACAGGCTGTAATAGAAAGCCCCTATCGGAATAATAACATTCCAGAAAGTAACACCTGGCCGGAAAAAATACCACAGCTTTTCTCCATTCCTCCTGCGTGGTCCCTCCCAAATTTCCTTCATAATGGTCGCATCCATCTCAGTAATAGAGCCGTCCTTGGTTTTTTGTCCGATCAAACTCTTTGGATCAAATTCCACTTTTTGCGCCAATTTAAAATAGACATCTCTTCCTCCTACGCTCTCGTGAACAGCAGAAATGAAGCGCTTGATCTTATGTGGCTTTAAAACATGGCCATAACTGTTCATGACTGCAACTGGCCATAAACCTGCCAGCACAAATTTTGTCCAATTAATCGCAGGGCAGGCTGCCCAGATGCCATCATAATCCTCCGGGAATTCCTGCGCCTCCATCATGGACTGGCGGCCTCCACCGGAGCCACCGTTCATATAGGAAAAACGAACCGGGCGCTCATGGAGGATCTCAGCCACCGCCTTACCGAACAGGGTCATAACATGGGTTCCCCTTGCCCTCCAATTTTCGATCAGGTCCCAGTTCAATTCCCGGGTATCTGGATCTACGGCAAAATCCTGTCTGCCCTTTACATTCCCCGCATCAACCGTTGCAGCAGTAAAACCATTGACAAGGGCAAATGGAAGCGTCCAGCCCCGAGCGGTATTATCCGGTGCAGTAATAGAGCCATCTCCCCCTGTACTGGTTCCTCCACCTGCAGTACCTGCAAAACGGTCATTCCATGCCAAGGGTGACCAGACCGTAATATGCTCAGAAAACCTTCCGGTCTTATGCTCTATCTTTACCTCACAATAGGGTGGAAGCCCCTGAATTGGCTTTCCCATTCCCAAAAGCTTCATCAGGATACCTGTTTTCTTGCGGTACCTTCCACTTTCATTAACACTAGCTGATAATACACGGATCCCCTCCTCCGGAAATCTGTCTTTCAGCTTCTCTTCTATGTATAACATACTGCAACGGCTGCGGATATCCGGTGTCTGGACCAGTCCTGCCGTATCAAAAAAGTGGATTTTATCCCTTTCCTTCACTACCTTCATACGAATCTATTCCCCCTCCCCAAATATTCCAAACACCAGCTCCTCTACCTTTGTACTAATGTAGGAGCCTGAGCCTCCAATATCGGAGCGGTTTGTCACAAAGACCGCCTCCAGCTTTTCCTTGGGGCTGACAAAAAAATGTGTTCCAAAGGCTCCACTCCACCCATAGGTTCCCTTATGTGCAAAGCTTCCACCACGCTTTGGATCCTGCCTGATCTTGACACTCAGTCCCCAGGTACATCCCGGATCAGGCTCCAGGTGCTGCTCCTGTGCTTCCGTATGCATCAGACGCACGGTCTCCGGCTTTAAGAGCTGGACACCATTGTAATTTCCCTCGTTGCATAGCATCTGCGCAAAACGCTCATAGTCAGTCACTGTTGAAAATAATCCGCCGCATCCGGCTTCAAAATGTGATTCTCCATGATGAAGGATTCCATACATATCCTCCTTTGTACCGGTCACATCGATCAGCTTTCCTTTTTTGTATTTATATACCTTTGCCAAACGCTTCTTTTGCTCATCATTCAGAAAAAAAGTAGTATCCTTCATGCCAAGCGGTTCAAATATTTCTTTTTTCAGATATTCTCCGAAACCCATATTGGCTATCCTTCCAATAATGTATCCAAGAATATCAAATGCGGCAGCTGGCGAATAGCCGGTCATGGTTCCCGGCTGGAAATCCAGCGCATAGGTAGTATAGCGCTTCACTCTTTCCTCCAGGGTTATATCTGTGTTTTTCATTTTTAAAAGAGCTAAAAATCCTGCAAGCCCCTGTTCTAATCCAGATGCATGGGAAAGCAGATCCCGGATCGTAATCTCCCGTTCTGCTGGAACAGTCTTTATTTTATCCATGCGAAAAGTGAGCATTTTCCATAAAATATGCTTCGGTTCCCCCCCCTCAAAGATATACCGGGGATCAGACACTACCTGCAGCTTTGCGAATTCCGGTATGTATTTCGATACCTTATCATCTAATACCAGCTTCCCTTCTTCGATTAATTTCATTGCAGCCACGCCTGTGATACATTTTGTCATGGACATCATTCGGTAGATCGTATTATATTCCACCGCTATCCTGTTTTCTAAATCCTGATACCCCCATTTGTTCTGATAGACTATCTGGTCATTTTTCCGGACGATCAATGCTCCTCCTGACATCTCCTGATTGTCTACATATGCTTCCATTACCTTTGAAATATCATGCTCTGTCATCATTTTTCCCTATGCACTCCTTTTTCTTTTTAATTTTTGTCTTATGTAGCTTACCCTCAGTACTGTTATTTTAATGGGACAGATAAAGCATTTAATATACATCAAATTAGCCTTACGGAGCCAAGCAGCCCACAGGGCTCCAAAGAACAGTATGTGGAGGCTTCCAGGGCTCCAAAAATAGAAAGGCCGCTGCTTACATTAGGATCCATTGACCTGGAGATGTTATTGGTCACTACCACCTCCAGCTTGTTTATGCCCTTTTTTACAGCCCTTCCAAGAACAAAGCTATAGGGCTCAGCCACAGCGGCGCCAATATATTCACCATTCACATACACCTTGGCACATTCCGATACCCTGCCTAAGCTCAGCACTATGGGAAGCTGATCCTCTACGGTGAAACTGGTACGATAGGTTATCCTTCCATAGAAGCTTGGGAACCTACCGGGGGCACCTATATCGAACAGCTTTTCTGAGATAATCGGTTCTGGTGACGGCATGCTGTCCAGGGCTTCAAATGAGATTGACCAATTTGCCTGCAGCCCCTTCCCCTCACTTAGATCGGGCATCGATAATGCTTCCAGCTCCTCGCCAAACAGGAAAAGCTTTGCTTCATATTGTCCCAGCCTTAATGGAACTTCAGTGATACCATCCTTTACCTGAACTGACGGTGTAGAAAGCCGGTTTTCCATTGCATCATATACCCTTACGGGCTTTACCATCGGTATCGACACCATAGTTTCAATTTCATCAACAGGCTCCTCATTATGGAACAGATACATATCCAGATTGCCACGCCTATAATGTAGGTAACGCAGATAAGGCTGATGATTGGAGGTGCTTATTTCATATATTTGGTTCTTTCGGAGTTCTTGAGCAAGCTCCTTTCGTGGTATTGCCTTGCAGGCAAAGACCTCTTGGGGCAGCCTGTCCGTACTCTCACAAAAGCCTTCCGGATGCTTGTCGACAAAGTAAACAGGAAAAAGGGCTTTTACAGCCTCCTGAACCAGATCCACTATCTCTTTCGGTATTCTTTGACTGTAAGGTACTACCAGGGCGCTGTACTTTTCCTTATTTACAACCAGCTTATCCCCTTCCAGCCTGGTTCCATAGTATTCCTTGTGGGCAAATACATCCTTTGGAATAACATCATAATCGATCTGATTCGTAGCAAGCTCCTTAGCAGGCTTGTGAAAATACTGAAAATCCCCGCTCCACTCCGCATCTGCATGGTAAAGCACCGCTACCGGGGCAACATGCTCTCCGAAATTGAGTATATGGCACATCCGGTCCGTATACCCATTTAGTTTCTTAGAAAAAGCTGCATAGTTATATAGCCCTATGTCAGCAGGTATCAGGTTGTTGATACCGTTTACCAGCAAATGATCGATTACAAACTTGCGGATCCTTGTCCCTGAAATTTTACCATACACCGCCAGGAACTCACAAACGCTGCGCCCCTGCTTTTTAGGGTCAATATGCCCGGCAGAGGCTCCTAATTTGGCAAGCCCGTAATGATAAAATTCACCATCGCCGTCGGTTCCCCCATACCAGCTCATTCCCTTAAAATCCAATCCAGGCCATATCTGGTTGCCAACAACATCGATACCAGCCATATGCTGGCCTTCCTGCACACGAAAGAAATTGCCTGTCCCACATCCAAGGCGGGTATGGGAATTCTCATCTTCTAAAACATGTCCGATATATGTAATACCTCTCTCCTCGCACCATTCATATACCTGCCCGTTATAATTTTTCGCTATCAGCTCTGTAATAATGTCCATATATGCATGCCTTACTATGTAAGTTGGCTCTCCACAGTCATACCATAAGCACGGAAGTAATTTTGTTTGCTCCGTTCCAATCCTTTTCTCAAGCATTAACGGCAAATCTTTGCTCCAGGGCAACGGAATATTCATGCCATTGTAGCTTTTTCCCGGCAGGCAGTCGAATACATACCCTTCCAGATTGCCAAGCTCCGGTTCATCATAGAAAAAGCCCATCCAGGCCTTACCGAGCTCATCCTTCAAGCGCTCATAATGGGGTGCATGAACCGAATCTATCTGTACACGGACAGATTCCTCATCCAGCAGGTTCATAAAATGCTTTCTGCCGCCGTTATATGTCTCAGCAAATATGAACAGGCGCCATACCCCAGGTCCAAAATCAGCCCTCAATACCCCATTGTCCACTTTATCCGTGAGGTCAATTGCAGATGCGGGGTCATATCCCATTTTGTCTGCTGATTGCTTGGCAGCTACAGCATATAAGAATCTATTTGGAGCCCCGCCCATATTCTTAAGCGCTTCCATCACATTCCCCTGTACGGAGTTCATTAATTTATTGACGGATATAAGCGCCTCCTGAACCGGCCCCCTGATATCCGTATGCCTTTCTATGATAAACCTTTTACCTTTTGACTGGTTCTTCTCTTCTTGAAAGGCTCCATTGGCAGAGCCTGTCGGAAATGGTGCGGCATCCTGCATCCAATAGGTCATGCCAAGCTCTGCACATATTTTTGAGACGTATCCCAGCCGCTCCCACCAGTCATCGTCAAACCTGGCAATCCCAAATGCGGGGCTGTCCGTTCTGCCATATTCTAAAACCATCGAGTATATGCCATGCTCATAAAGCTGAGAAATACGTTTTCTTAAACCTTCCTCCGTATCCTTTTCGTTTACCCGGAAAAAGGGCTGCTGGTAATGATTATGTTTTCCCTCAATTGCTTCCCGAAGCTGTTTATCCATTGCGAATCCCTCCATTTGCCAGTCAGTATAGCAATATTGTATATCTGTTCTCACGGAATATAATCACTTTATACTGGCTTTATATCCTGCTGATATTCCCTTGGCGTTTTGCCGAAAAACTTTTTAAAAAGCTTAATAAAATAAGAATAGTTTCCATAGCCCACCTCAGCAGATACCATAGTCACAGACATATTCGTTTTTTCCAGAAGCTCCCCTGCCATCAGCATCCGCTGCTGCATGATGTAATCACTTACCGTCAGGTTAAAACGCTTCTTAAAGGAACGGGTAAGATGGTCCGGGCTAACATATACCATATTGGCAAGCCCTTCTACACTCATGCTCTCTGAGATATGGCTGCCGATATATTTTGTAATGACATCTACGATATCCTCCTTTTCATTACCCTCAATTGATTTTTCCGCTAAATTATGGACATATACTTTACCGTAATTCTCTAATGCTGTTTGTTTATGCTTTGCCTTTACAACCTCCTCTGCCCTTCTTAAAACCTCAGTCAGAAGCTCATAAGGTACGGGCTTCAGCACATAATCCAAGCACTTTAGGCCCACTGCCCTTCTGGCAAAATCAAATTCATCATGGCAGCTCAGGATGATGCATTCGGTTTCCGGAGCATGGATATTTGTCCAGCCAATCAGATCCAGCCCGCTTTCATCCGGCATCTCAATATCACATAGCATAATATCGATTCGATGGGAATGGAACATATCGATTGCATGGGAATAGCTTTTCGCCGTAAGCACTTCCTGAAACCCCAGCAGATCCCACCGGACACCTTCCAAAATTCCTTGAATCGCATATAATTCATCATCAACAATCAATAGGTTCATTCCTGCCCTCCCCTTGTTGGATATCCTTAGTCAGTGGCTGGTTCCACCGTCCTAATAGTTGCTCAGCCTCTTTCTCCATATATGGCAGCTCCATCCAGACCTGTGTGCCTTCTCCCTTTACACTGGTAATATTCAATACTGCGGCATCACCAAAGAAGGATTCCAGCCTGCGCCGGCAATTCCATATACCGATATGCTTCTGCCCATTATTATCAATATAAATCTCACCCTTTTTTAGAATCTCCAGTACCTCTTTCTCCATGCCCTTCCCAGTATCACAAATTGATATCAGAAGCTTTTCATTTTCCTTTCTGATATTAATTAATATCTCCACAGCCTGGTTAAGCTTTCTGGCGTATTTCATTGCATTTTCCACAAAATTTTCAATAATCAGCGGGGGCACAAGTGCATTGCTTAATCCGTCCTCCATATTATAGACACTTGTGAATTCACCCGGGAAACGGATTTTCTGTATTTCAATAAAGCTGGTCACAAATTTCATTTCTGAAGCCAGGGGTACCAATGTCTCATTTTCCTTTAATACATAGCGGAAATATTCCACAAGATGCATGGAGTATTCCTGTATGCATTGATAATTTCTCGTCTGTGCCAGGCTGTAGATCATGTTAAAGGAATTCAGCAGCATATGGGGGTTCACCTGGAGCCGTAAATTGGTAATCTCTATCTGGTACATCTGTATATCCCTTTCATGGGATCTTAAAATATCATCCGCCATCCGGTTGAAGGCATCGAATAAATATTTAAATTCATTCGTTTCTGCTTTTTCATTAATTCTATACTGGAGGGCATTCTCCTCCAGCTTCTTCATCCCCTTATGAAGAACCACCAGCGGATAGATCACCTGCTTACGTATCATTTTCCATAGGATAACAATGCCGGCAATGCCAAAGAGCGCCAGGATCTGGAGCATCCAGTATACGGCAGGGACGGATTTCCAGAACCCTTCACTAGCGATGGATATCTCCATCTCATTTTTCAAGGTATTAGAGTTCCAGGTAATGATGTTTTTATTTAACCCTGAGGTTAAGTAATGGTCAGCCTCTGTCCCAGATATCATCTCCGCTGTTCCGTCCGGTGACATCAATAATATTGAATCCCCAGATTTCAATAGTAAAAACAGGCTCTTATGCAGCTTCTGCTCCAATAACTCCTTCAGCTCAGCCTGCAGGTCGATTCCGAACCCGACCTTATAATTCGTATAAGAATAATTGTTGAAATAAAAATATCTCCCATTCAGGAAAACGATATGCCAGCTGCTTGTGCCTGCCTCTTTTTCTTTGCTGGCCCAAAGCTCCTGCTTTAATTTTTCAACTTCTCCATGGGAATATTTCTTTTTATTGCCTTTCATATAGAGCCGGCCATCCTCCTGCTGCTCCCACAGATAGGTAAACCCCTGAATGTCATATGCATTCAGGATATTGCCTAATTCCTGAGCCATATTAATACTTAATATTGCATTACTGCCGCCATGGACTGTCATTGTATCCAGATTCTCTTTTATAAAATCAAAAAACCTTTCGTCAAGCTTATTAATCAGGGAAACCTTGTTGCTCATATAGATATCCAGCTCATTTTTATAGGAAGCTGTAATACTGTCCCTTGATTCCATTATGACAATACTGCTCACTATTACTGCAAGAATATTTACAGGAATCACTGTTATACATACGATAAATAATAGTCTTTTTGAAAAGCTGCTCCAGAATTTTATTTTCTTTTTTAAACTATTTCCCATATGTATCCTTTCATTAGAGATCCGCCGTTTTATAATTCCACAATAGTCTAAATAAAATCCTTATAATCCACTTCTTTGTATTACAGGAAGCCAGTTCATCCTATAATCGGTGCGCCCTTCGGGCACACTTTGCACGCGCAAGGACAGCGCCTTTTATGAGAAGTTAAAATTCGACTTCTCATAACTTATATGATCGAATCAAGACCATGATTCGATCATCGCGATGCACGGCGCAAGAGCAGCGCCTTTTATGAGAAGTTAAAATGCAACTTCTCATAACTTATATTTTAAGCTAATCTGCTGTATTTTATTAAGAATGTGACCAGCTTACCGCAATGACCGACATTCTTTCATTTTTTCAACGGAAGCTATAACAGAATCGATATATGCAGCTGGGAATGTGATGTCCTGGGACTCGATTTCATCTTCATTTCCCGAAACTGCCTGCATAAACTCTATATTAAGAAAGCTTTGTCTATGATCCGTGTCTCTAATTTTGCACATGGTATCTATCATATATTGTATATGGCTTTTGGGAAGCAGAAACCGGTCATGTGCGGACAAGATCCCATCAAAGTCTTGCTTTTCCAATTCCATAATCGATTTGGCAAATTCATCCATGGGCACCCAGCCACTAATCCCATACAGCAATCTTCTGGCAATCGTATCCCCTGATATCAAGGTTTTTGTTTTCTTATCGAGAAATAGCAGGCTGCCCATCGTGTGACCCTTTATATGAATGACCTCCACCAGGCGGTCTCCAAGATCAATGGCATCCCCATGCTGAAGATAATGGACTGTCCCCGGAATCCCTTCATAAACAGGCATTCCATATGCTCCATGTAATAGCTCTTCATCCTCCTTATGAAGCCAGAATTCGTCAAAATCCTTTAGCCTCATGATATGGTCCAAATGTCCATGGCTGAGGGCAAACATAACCGGAACCTTCGCAACACTTTCCGCAAACTCTTTGAAGCCTGGTTTATCAGCCATAGAATCAATTAGCAGTGCTTTTTCTTTTCCCACAATCAAATAAGAATTGCTTGTAGCATGCCCGGGCTTTATCTCCCTTCCGTCTACACCCTCTCCTCCCATATCTAAACCAATGAGAAAAATACCATCGCGCAGCTCCGTACTGAAATATTCTATATTACTGTAATCTGCATTGTTTATCATGTCTTTTATATCTTCCATCCTCTGCTCCCTTCTCCACATAACAATCTGCCATGTCGGTCAAACCGAATTTTCACAAATTTGTTTTTCTTATTAAAATTTGTTTTTCTTATTATTAGATAGCTTTCTTCCATATTATTATTTTATCTCTACAGCTTAAGAAAGTAATCATTTTTTATTGGGTTAATATCATATAATCTTGCCTGTTTGGAAAAAGTGTTATATATTGAAGTAAGACTTACGTGTCCTCGTAATGGATCCATATTACACTGGGTGATGAAAGGGAGGTATCCTATGTTTGATAAAATAAAATTTATAACCTCATCCACCAATCATAGACATCTTACTTCGCAGAATCTAACTTCAGAGATTCTTGATAATCCGAAATATAGACGGGAAAACCTTCTCAATTCCCAATTTGATATTGTCGGCAGCGCAGATACCTTTCCCCTCCCACCGATTACTGACTTTGCTAAGAAAAATCTTTTTTACGTACAGGATTTTAATATCTTTCATTATGAAAAAAACTCATTTACCAAACGCCAAAACTTCCGTTCCTTCTTAATCCTATATACCTACTCCGGCAATGGTTCTCTGGAGTATAATGGAAAAACCTATCACCTTTCAAAAGAAGACGGCTTCTTCATTAATTGTATGGAACCCCATCTGTATAAAGTGGAAGGTGATAGCTGGGTAACGGGAATTCTTCATATGGATGGTCCCCTGCTGGAAGCCTTCTGCCACCAGTATAGTATGCATGATAATCCGGTCTTTCACGAGCCGGTCACAGGAAAGTTCCAGATTTACTTGGAGCAGCTATTGGAAATATACAGCTCCTCCAGCCTTTACCGGGATTGGCAGACCTCCAACCATATCGATAATATCCTCACGCACCTCCTTCTACTCAGCTCAGAAGAGGCCTCAAAGAAAAATGATATTCCCCAGGACATCCGATACCTGATGCGATATATGGAAAACAACTACGTTTCCCCTTTAACCTTGGAATCCTTGGCAGACTTTGCAAGCATCAGCAAATTCCATCTTTCGAAGGAATTCAAGAAATACACCGGGTTCTCCCCAAATGATTACTTGATTTCCTTGCGGATCAATCAGGCTAAAGTCCTGCTGAAAACAACCGACCTTCCTGCTGCCAAAATTGCACATGAGGTAGGCATTCATGATATCAATAACTTTACTAATCTCTTTAAGAAAAAAGTCGGAATGACACCGATTAAATACCGCAATTCGGCGAGCTTCTTCTTTCCGTGAACAATTGGGAATAAAAACACTATATTTATCTAGAAACACCGTATCATACTTTCATGTATGATACGGTGCTTCCTTTGTCTTATCTATCATTCAATTTATCATTAGCTAATGAGTTCTTGCTGTTCCGGCACTACATCATTCTCCAATTTTCTTGCAGCTAATTCCCTGGTTACTTCTAACTGCATTTCAGGCGTTAATGGATACTTTGAGAAGATTAATAATGTTAGTAGACATAATACAGCAGGTACCAGACTAACAAAGATCCCAAAGCCTGTAAGCATCTTAGGAATCCCTGCAAGATCACCTGCATATGCCCCTGTAGATGCGTTCACACTATAGCCCACCAGCACCAATATAAATCCCGTAAGTGAGGTTGTTACTGCAGTCTGCGCCTTTGTAAGGATACTGTTTAAGGAATTTACAATGGCAGACATCTTTCTTCCCTCCTTGTATTCTGCGTAATCCGCACTCTCCGTCCATAGTAATGATTGAGGAATAAACGCAATACCAAAGGAAAATCCCATCAGGAAAAACATCCCGATGAAGATGAAGGGACTGATCTTTAAAATACCGGTAATAAACATAACAAAGAATAGAATGCTCACCAGCATACCCACAAGCACTCCAACCCTGAAGCCTTTAATTGTGCTTCCGGCCTTCTTAACTACAAGCTGGGATATAAATGGAGATATAAAGTTTGGCAAAATCATAGCCAATGCATAGATCGAATAAATTCCCGCATATTTCTGGGCATCAACTGCTCCTGTTGTCCAATCTGCACAGTAGTACCATTTAAGGAAATATATACCGATGGCTGAAATTAAGCTCCATACAAAGCCCCATACCGCTATTCCCCCCAGGGTTATCTGCAGTGGTTTATTATTGCGCAGCATTTTTCCGATTGATTTTATTGATATCATTCCATCACTGCCCTGCTTTGCATAAGAGCTGGTATTCTCATGAATACTGGCAGTTCCAAGCAAGGATATCACTCCAAAGGTTACCATCAAGATTATAGTCAGTAGTGAGAATGATTTTCCTATGTTACCTATGGAGCCATTGATTGAAGTTACAATAGGTATAAAGAAATACACCGGAACTACGGAGAATACCTGCCACACCCTGAAATGCTTTGTAAGCTTTGTTCTGATACGGGTATCATAGGTTACATTTTGAAGCAGCGGCTGATATGTATATAGTGCCTGGCCAAATTCGTACATCAGATAGAAGAAGCCTAGCCAGATGCAGAGTATCACCGGATTGGCCTTTGCAAAGCCAGGGATACCGTACAACGCAATCATCGCAACCGTAACGGCAATGATATGGAGCATATTAAACTTGCGGTACTTTCCGAATCGGCCTGGTTTGGAGCTATCAATGATCCAGGCTTGAAGGGGATCATCAACGATATCCACAATTCTGGCAATTAATAACAGAATCGTGCCAAATGCTGCCGCTGTCCCGGCTGCACCTAAAACAGTATCGATTCCCGAATAGTCCGTCAGGAAAATCATAAAAAAGGTGCCCATAAATGTACCCGCACTGGAATAAGACCATGACATTGTTGAAAAACCAAATGTTGTCTTAAAATTTTCCGGGTATTGCTTTTTTGTTCTTCTTAACATAGCTCTCTCCTCTTTACCATTGTATTGTAAAACCATATATTAACGTAATGCATGATACGTAAATCTCACGACTACGGTAATAGCACCTGTCTACCTATAATCTAATTTTATGTGCTATGGATCATACAGACAATGTCATGCTTCGTAAAAGGGATTTCCCATCTGTAACATATCTCGACTATGAGTACGATTTTGTTTATTCGATTTGTGAGGAAAATTCCTAGCTCTGGCAAACATACTAATGTAGTTTTTTCTGCCTTAAGTGGAATATATTTCTGAAAATCAGGGCATACTCTAAAACAAGGAATACACTCCTAACTTTATTTGACTTTTCCGATTTCACGGAGTACAATGAATTTATAACAGGAGGTGAACCTATGAAAAGAATCAACCGAATTGCTTATTTGGAGTGGCTGATACGTCATAAAGATAAGCAACTAATTAAAGTGTTATCCGGTGTTCGCCGATGTGGAAAATCAACACTATTTGAGATCTATCGGGATTACCTGCACCAAAATGGCATTGAGGAAAAACAGATTATCTTCCTCAATTTTGAAGATGTAGAATACGAAGACTTGTGCGACTACCGCCCGTTGTATGATTATATCAAGGAACGCTTACTTCCGGACCGGATGAATTATATTTTTTTAGATGAGGTACAGCACGTAAAGCAGTTTGAAAAAGTCGTGAACAGCTTGTTTTTAAAAGAGAATTGTGATGTGCATATCACCGGGTCAAATGCTTACTTCATGTCTGGCGAGCTGGCTACCCGGCTTTCCGGTCGATATGTAGAACTCAAGATGCTGCCTCTATCCTTCTCGGAGTTTTGTTCCGGATTAAGTGAAACGAGGCAGGCTCTGCCTAAAAATGAAAAATTCAATTTGTATCTGGAAATGAGCTCTTTCCCATACATCCTGCGATACGGTTACGGATCCACAGAAGCAAAAGAATATCTGCGAGACATCTATAATACCGTGTTGTTGAAAGATATTGTGGCAAGGCTCAAGGTATCGGATGTTAATGTGCTGGAAAACGTGACGAAGTTTTTACTGCACAACATTGGTAATCGCATCTCCCCCACCAAAATTGCCGCCACATTGAAATCCCAAGGAAAAGGTGTAGATCAAAAAACGGTAGACCGGTATCTTCGGGGACTGACAGATAGTTTGATGGTTTACGAGGCTGTGCGATATAACATCAAGGGTAAGCAGTTTCTCACGCAGCAGAACAAATATTATGCTGTGGATATTGCACTCCGAAATATTTTGGTGCGTGGCAAAGACAGTGATATCGGCCATATCCTTGAGAATATCGTTTATCTGGAACTGCTCCGGCGAGGATATGATGTCTGCGTAGGGCAGCTTGATGATGGCAGTGAGGTGGACTTTGTCGCCCGTAAGGCGAGCGGCATCACCTATTACCAGGTATCCGCCACGACGTTGGATGAAGGAACCCTGAAGAGAGAGCTGGCACCCTTTCGTAAGATAGCGGATAATTATCCCAAATACCTGCTGACACTCGATGAGATATTTGGAAACGCTGATTACGAAGGAATCCAAAAGAGAAATGTACTTGACTGGCTCTTGGAAGAGCAGCTATAAGAAAATAAAAAAGTAGTTTCTTTCCCTAAACAATTGAGAATGAAAATACTATTTATCTAAAAGCACCGTATCATACTCTCACGTATGGTACGGTGCTTCCTTTGTCTGAGTTTTATCCTATTTCGCAATAATTTCAATACAATCAGAGGCAAGTCCATCAGCGGAAACAGTTACCTTGATATTACCTTGTATCCCCTTACTTCTTATAATCGCAAGCATCCTTCCACGATAGGTTGTATAAGCATTATCCGAAAATTTCTCTATGGTCTCTGGGTTACCGCTTCCAACCGCGATCAATTCTCCGGCACCGGAGACAGTGATATTCACCTTATGCTCTGTTAACATCTTTAGAATACCTTCATCATCAGTGATATGTACTGCCACATAAGCCAGATCCTCACCATCTGCCTTAATAAAGCTTTCCTCGGCTATAACCGAAAGCTTTGTAATATCACCAGCTGTCCTTAGCTCGCAACGTTCCAGAACTTCTCCCTGTGAACCATAGCTAACAGCCTCCAGCCTGCCCGGCCGATAGGTCGTCTGATAATAGGCCCTGGATTCCTCTAATTTCTTCTTTCCTAAAGATACTCCGTCCTGAAGTAATTCGATGCTATTTCCAACACTATAGACCTCGATCTCCGCGGTCTTTCCTTCCTGTCCCGGCCATGTCCAGCTATTCACCGCATCCGTCAGCCTCCAAAGGCCGATAAAGTAATCTTCCCCTGAATGATCCAATGGGCGGACTCCTATGTAAGGCTTTCTATATTCTTCCCAGACGATGGAGGTGTAAAATGCCTGGCTGTCGGCAAACCCTGTCATATCAACAGAACCACAACCGGCACTTAATGCTGGATAATCCTTGGAAAACGGTGCCTGCTTCACCCCATAGACCGGAAGCCCAACACCCGCTTCCCCAAGATAATCCCAGGCCGTCCACATGAAATCTCCGATAATATAAGGCTTGCCCTTCACAAGCTCCCAATTACTCCCTATCTTGCTTGGAAATGTCTCCGAGCTTAATATGACCCTGTCAGGTATTAATTCATGGATTCCCTCATATAGGTTTTCACCGTAGTTATACCCGACAATATCCACATTTGTGACACAGTCCTTTATCAAGGCTTCTAAGCTTTCCGGGGTTATTGATTCTTTAATCTTTGGTAATAGCGTCACCAGATCATTGACTGCTGCACTTCCCGTCGCTTCCTGCTCTCCTTCCTCGCTGTAAGGATCCACTTCATCATCCGGTGAAGCTATGACCTGCTTCTCCGCCATTTTCCCTGCCAGTACCGACAGCATGCCATTGATGGCGATGGTCGTTGGCCTGGTGGCATCAAGCTCATGGAACAGGTCGTTTATGTTCTTGCATATCTCTCCACCGGTCGGAAGGCCCGTGTCCGTAATTTCATTTCCGATGCAATACATAATGACGCAGGGATGATTATAATCCTTTCTAACCAGTGAGATGACATCCTTTTTCCACTCCTGGTCAAAATACAGTGCGTAGTCATAGGTGGATTGGGGCATTTTCCATTGGTCGAAGGTCTCCTCCAGCACATAGAGGCCAAGCTCGTCACAAGCGGCCAAAAAAGCTCTGCTGGAAGGATTATGGGAATATCTGATTGCATTATATCCCAGCTCCTTTAATTTCTTTGCCCTGCGGTATTCCGCTTTATCATAGGCACAGGCTCCCAGCGGCCCGTTATCATGGTGAATGCATCCACCCCTTAGCTTTACCGTATTCCCATTGATCTGGAATCCCTTGTTAGCATCCCATTCGATCATCCGAATGCCGAACCTGGTATCCGCCTCGTCTATAATCTCATCACCCTTTTTTAGGAAAATCTTTAAATCATACAGATTGGGGGTTTTGTCATCCCAAAGCTTGGCATCAGGGATAATATAGCTGCAGGTATCACCTGACAGGCTTGCTATTAGCTCACCTTCCAAGGATATGTCACATTGAAGGGTCATATCAGGATCCTTTACGCTTTCCACGCTGATATGTATCTCTGCCGGATCATAGGATACCGTGGTAACCCTAATTCCATCGGGTATAATATGCTGCTTCTCACCTGTCCATAGGTTAACATGACGATAAATCCCACTGCCGGAATACCAACGGGAATTTGGTGTCTGCGAATTATCAACCACCACCCTGAGCTCATTTTCCTTATTGATCCGGAGCTTATCCGTTAAATCCACATAAAAATTCGTATAACCATAGATCCATCCACCAACCTGCTCACCATTCAGATAAATGGTGGATTTCATGTATATCCCTTCAAATTCCACGAGAATTGCTCTATCCTGGTATTCCGGTTTCCCAAAAATTGATTTTGTATAAACATATTTCCCACCTGGGTAAAAGCCTGTCGTATTCCCCTTCTTTAGCCTTGGACGGCGCTCCTCTGTCAGCATGGCGTCATGTGGCAAATCCACCTTGTACTCCGATTCCTCATCCCGTAGGTTCCAAAAAGTCCAGTTCCTGTTTAATCTTTCCTTTTGCATAAGCCCATCCTTTCAAATCTGACAACTAGATACTATTATTCTATAACCTAATTTTATGTGTTATGGATCATACAGGCAATGTCATGCTTCGCAAAGGGAATTCCCATCTGTAACATATCTCGACTATGAGGCTTTTCCTATGTTCAGTTAATTTCAAATAAAAATCCCTGACGCATCGCAACAGGGCTATATCCTTTAAATCATAATATCTTGTGAATTCAATTCTGTTTACAGTGGAACCCGATTTGTTATTTTCATCTTCATTCTCATTTTCTGGAATATGGCAGTTGTGTACGTTCACATATGGTACTATCTCCAGTTCTTGTAACCTGTACAACACGAATGCCTCCCGGAGCTTGCCCATTTTCTACCCAATTCATCAACGCCTGTAAACCATCGGATAGTGTAATACCTGGACCGTTACCAGCGCAGCTATTGTGGCCACAACCGGGAAGCAGATAGAAACGGCAGAATTCGTCAACATTGTCCTTGCCTCCGTGAATCTGGCACATACGGTCGTAGTAATCGATTGTTCCATCCACAGGGATGATCGGATCATCAAGACCGTGATCAATGATCAACTTTCCGCCTGCTTGTGCAAATTTACGTAAATCAGCCTTATCTCCTGAAACATTTGGAAATTTTGATATACTCAAATCAAACAACTGCTCAAAATCTTCAATCATGATATTGCCAAACTTTTGCCTCTTGTTCCCCGTTACCCATCGTGCATTAATGTTATACGAGATGAAAGCCTTCGGTTTCTTACTTAACGGGCTGTAATAGAAATGCCCCAACGGCAACCCCCAGTATTTGATTCCTGGCCGGAAGCCATACCACAGCCACTCTCCGTTCCTACGATGGGGGCCATTCCAGATTTCCTTCATGATAGTAGCATCTAATTCGGTTATTGGTCCATCTTTGGTGCTATGGCCAATTACACTTGCCGGATCAAAATCCACCTTATAATCCAGTTTATAGTATGTATCTTTCCCTCCCACACTTTCATGAACAGCCGTTACAAAATATTTCATCTTATTCGGCTTAAGGATATGGCCATAAGAGTTCATCACCGCAATAGACCAATGACTCAACAGCATAAATTTCGTCCAATTGATGGCCGGGCAGCTTGCCCAGATGCCATTATAATCCTCCGGGAATTCCTGGGCCTCCATCATGGCCTGGCGTCCACCACCAGATCCCCCGCTCATATATGAAAAACGTACCGGACGATGATGAAGTATCTCAGCTACAGCCTTTCCAAATAGCGTCATGAAATGAGTACCTCTGGCTCGCCAGTTTTCAATACAATCCATGTTTAATTCCCCTGTTTGAGCATCAAAAGCCCAGTTTAAGCCACCGGTGTTGTTTCCTGAATCGGTGGTTGCCGCGGTGAATCCATTCACCAAAGCAAAGGGGAGGATCCATCCTTTTGCAAAATTATTGGGATTAATGATGTGGCTGACACCGCCTGTACTTGTGCCTCCTCCTGCGGTTCCTGCAAAACGGTCGTTCCATGCAAAAGGTGACCAAACTATAATATGCTGGATGACCTTACCAGCCTGATGGTCGATCTGTACCTCGCAGTAAGGAGGCAGACCTTTCATTGATGTGTTAGCACCAAGAAGTTTCATAATTATATCCGTTTTCCCTTTATAAAAACCTGTTTCATTTACTTTCACAGATGTTACACGAAAGGTTTCCCCCTGAAATCTTCTTTTCAATTCTCCTTCAATGTAAGTAGAATCACAATGTTTGCGTATATCAGGTGTCTGCATCAAATGTGTTGTGTCATAGAATCTAATTTTGTCCTTTTCTTTCAATACGGTTCCTCCTATTTCCACAGTGCTTAATGAGGTAGCAGTTTTATATGATTATACACCATAGTATTTATATTGAAATCATCTTATCTTGTATAAATATCATACCATCTTGCACTCATTCTTTTTTATCAAGAAGCATACACCGGTATTTAGACTCTAAACCTCTCAATTAGATACTGCAAACAATGTCACGCTTCGCAAAGGGATTTTCCATCTGTAACATATCTCGACTATGAGGCTTCTCATATATCCAGTTCAATGATATAATTTATCTTGTAACCACCAGAAAACAGCATTTTAAGAGGTGTATCTATGGCGATATCGATAAATCCAACCTTCCAGGGTGGGAAGGATAATATTAACAAGATTATTTCCTTTCATCAATCCGGTGATCCCCTCACCTACTATCAGGAAATGAACATTCCCTTTATGATTGTAATTACGGCAAACCACCCGGAAGACCCGGATAACAGCGTCTTTTCCATCTTTACACCGGATTCCCAATACAATTGCGTAACAAGAAAAGCCTTGAAGGGCCGCGACAAGGACAGTATGCACCAGCATAATTATTTTGAGTTTATGTATATTCTAAAGGGAAATATGTATCAGATTGTAGAGGGCAAGCGCTACCTTTATACTCCTGGCAGCTGCTGTCTTTTAAACCGCAATACCTTGCATAATGAGGAGCTTTCAACGGACTACCAGAATATCTTCTTCTCTGTGTCTACGGATTTTGTATCCCGGCTGACCAATTATGGTAATTCACTTCTGTTTCCAACGGAGCAGGAATATACGGATAACTTAATTTTTAATTTCCTGAAGCAAAATACGGACAGGCAGCACAAAAATACCAAGGATTTTCTGGACTTTATTCCACGGATCTCCGAAACACAGCAAAAAACCATGGTTCATGATATTTTTGAGCAAATGCTGCACACCTTGTTGAATCCCTACTATGGCGCAACCTATCGGCTGCAGGATCTTTTCTGCCAATTAATCGATATATTATGTAATTCCCAGTATTATAATGCGGAGCATGTTACAGCAAGAAGCAATATGGACTCCCTTCTGTTTGCAAGGATCGGGCAGCTGATGGAGGAATACAATGGCCGTATCAGCAATCGGGAGCTTGCGCAGATGTTAAATTATGATGGCTCCTATCTGGGAAGGATTGTCAAGAAATATGCCGGGAAAAGCTTATTTGACTATGGCTTGACCTTTACGATGGCCTCTGCGGGAAATATGCTTAGGAATACAAATAAAACGGTATCTGAAATTGCTGCTGAGCTTCAATTTACGAACCGTACACATTTTTATAAATTATTTGAAGAGTATTATGGTATGACGCCCTTACAATATAGAGAGGTAAAACTCTAAAAGATAAATGAGGTTCCTGAATCAATGACAACACCAAAAGAGGGAGCAATAATTCTGCTCCCTCCATAAGATAATAGGTTAGATTTCTCCCTCTTACTGGTCTGTATCCGATTGGGTATCCGGCTTGGTTGTTGTACCTGCATCCGTGCCTGTACTAGGCTTAGTCTGCGTACCAGTCTTTGCGCCTTCCTCCGTCTTTTTCTTTGTATCTGTCTTTGTATCCGTAGACTTCTTGGTATCCGTGTCCTTTTTCACTTCATAATTCTCCGTGCCCGGCAGCTCGTATACCACCACGGCTACACCGCGCTTGATATATTCAAACATCTTCTCTGCCATCTTCGGGGGCATATTGATACAGCCATGGGAACCGCTCTTCAGATAGATGTCCTTGCCGAATTCCTTACGCCAGGACGCGTCATGGAAACCGATATTCCTATTAAAGGGCATCCAGTATTTTACCGGCGTTTCATAGTCCTCTCCCACCAGGGTGGCATCATTCTCCTTATACTGGACCGGATAGGTGCCCACCGGCGTTCCCCAGCCCTTGGACAAATTACCTGATACAAAGTCCGTATCCAGGATCAGCTCTCCTTCATGGTAGAAAAACAGGTGCTGGGCAGTCAGGTTCACCTCCACATAGGTATTGCCGATATCATCCTTGCCGTATTGCTGGGCAGTCTGGAAATAAACCGGTGTCTTAGTTACCTGTTCCCCATTTTGAACCAGCTGTGTCAGCTCTTCCACCTCGGCCGGCCGGTTGAGCCACCAACCGTAATCACCGCCCTTTATCTGCAGGACATCCCCGTAGGAGGTCTTAAACTCACGGGTCCGCCCAAAGGAATTATAGGTCTTTCCGATGTAATCTACGTATTCCTTTACGCCTTCCGGGTGAAAGCTCACCTTGTAATTATCATCCACGGAAAGCCATTCGCTGATCTTTTTGCCGTCTAAAACTTCCGTATCCTCTCCGAATTCATAGGTTATTCTTGCTCCCGCGATCCGGTTCAGCTCATCTGCGGCAGCCTTCATCCCGGCGTTATCGGAGGTTATCTCCGGCGCCGTGTAGCACTGCACCTCCTCAAGGTCCAGGGTAGGCTCCAGCAAAATAATTGCATTTAGGATCTCATCCTTTAGTTTGTCTGCAATAATCTCAGCCCCTGGATCCTCTGCAACGATCTCATAGCCGTTTTCGCCATATTCTGAAATAGAAGCGTCCGCAGGCTTAATGTTATTCTCTTCCTCAAGAAAAGCGAGCCTGCTGATTGCCTTGTCCAGCAGGGACTCATCCAGCTCCAGCATGGTCTTTACTTCAATATTGTTCTTTTTTAATATAGAAGCCGGCCAGGTCAGGGTATTCTGCCTATCGATCAAATCCGACAGGCTTTCATCATAGGTTGTATGCAGATTAATTTCCCTGCCTTCAATTGTATCCGTTAAACCATTCCTGCCCTTGATAACTAAGGAGTAGGCTCTGACCTGGGCATTAATTACATCTTCTGCTACCCTGCTTGTCATATTAGAGGCCTCAACGCCATTAATCTCCGTATTGCTGTAAAAATGGCTCTTATAATAATTGCCTACCAATAAATATGCTGCCAATAACGGAATTGCCAAAAAGAGAAAAACTGCGATTATTATTTTCCCGTAGCCTTTCTTTTTTCTTTTCACTTTATTTTTTGCTTTAGTAACCATAGTTCACCTACATTCTTCCAAAGGCATGTCCGAGTGGCACACCTTGGTTATTTGTCTGCTATCGCAGACTATGCCACTACTCTACTATGGAATAATGTTAACTTTAAGGCATTTTAATTAATATTTCTTTAACAGTTTATTACGTTATTATTTCAATTCCAAATTATGGACACCGCCAATATCCACTTCCTGGGATTCCCTGGAAATTTAGAAATTAAAGCTATCCGGGTCTGCACAGAAGCGATGATTCTGATTCATCGAATTTATTACTTCCATATCCTCTGGCAGAAGTTCAAAATCAAATACCTCCATGTTGGAAATAATCCTGTCCCTATGGACAGATTTCGGAATTACCACAAAGTCCCTTTGGATATTCCAGCGGATGATGATCTGTGCCAGCGTTTTTTCATATTTTTTTGCCAGCTTGTTTAAGGTTTCATTCTCCATCAGATTTCCTTTCGGTCCTCCCAGGGGCCTGTAAGCCTGCATGGCAATTCCCTTTGAACGACAGTAGCCTGCCAGCTCGTTATTGTTCAGGAGAGGATGCGCCTCCACCTGGTTAATGGCGGGTACAACCTCTGCAACAGACAGCAGTCTCTCCAAATGATGCTCCTTGCAATTAGAAACACCAATCGCTTTTGCCCTTCCTGAGGCATAGATCTCCTCCATCACCTTCCAGGACTTTTCAAAATTCTCTACGGGCCAGTGTATCAGGTACAGATCCACATAACCGGTCTGCAACCGTTCCAAGCTGCTCTCAAAGGCTTCCAGCTCCCTGCCCTTTCTCATATCGTCATTCCAAAGCTTTGTCGTCAGGAATATCTCCTCCCTTGGAATTTTGCTCTCCCTCATTCCTAGCCCGACACTTTTTTCATTGCCATAAAGTGAAGCCGTATCAATATGGCGATAGCCTGCCTCCAAAGCCCAGGCTACCGCATCAACCGTCTGGCTTCCCTCCTCTGACAAATATACACCCAGACCCAGCATAGGTATTTCTATCCCATTGTTTAATTTTTTTACCTTATTCATGCCCTATCATCCCTTTCTATCCGGCTTTTGCCCTCTGCCCACTTAATGCTTAACACACGGCCAGGAGCGTACCCATAAGCTACATAAAAGTATAAATATCATTCTATATTCTGTATTATGCCTGTTTACTGCTTCTTTTGCAATAGCTATTATCCCTCTCCAATAATCCCCAAACTATAGACCGTCATAAAGGGCAGATGCTTCTGCCCTTTAGCCTGTAATACAAGAAATCAATAACAGCCCCGGTACATTATCCCAACATACCAAGGCCGTTTATTCCATGTCCGACGGATCCGACATCTGTTTTCTTAATTTTTCATACCGGTCATAACGATACCTTCTACGAAGTATTTCTGACCAATCAGGTAAAATATAACGCCCGGTGCAAATGACATGCAGGTCGCCGCCATCATCTTTGACCAATCTGCCTTCAGCGCACCCCGGAATACTGTGAGTCCCACTGCAATTGTATACTTCTCCTCCTCATTGATGTAAACCATCTGTTGGAGCAAATCATTCCACATCCCAATAAACAGCAATAGTGCAACCACTATCATGGCCGGCTTAATCGCGGGGATAATGATACTGTAAAGAATCCTAAAGCGCCCGGCACCGTCTATTGTTGCCGCTTCATCCAGCTCTCTTGGGATGGACATAATAAATTGGCGGATCAAAAAGATATTGAAGGCTCCTCCACCGCAAAAATACGGAAGAATCAAAGGTAAATACGTTCCCCCAAGTCCAAGTCCCTTCGTCCACATGATATAGAGCGGGATTAAGGTTACCATTGTCGGCAGGAGCATGGAGCCTACACAAAGGGAGAACAGGAATCTCTTGCCGCGGAACTTAAGCCTTCCAAAGGCATATCCACCCAAGGTCGCCGTTATTGTCCCACCCAGAACGGAGGGAATAATAATAGTCATGGAATTCCCAAAATATTTCCAGAA
The DNA here is from genome assembly GCA_029974875.1 of Mobilitalea sp. Next base: position 5,331 of record JARKQP010000055.1, on the reverse strand, counting down.
CTTAAAATACTTCAAGGTTTCCTGATAGTTCGAAAAAAGCCATTTCCCGGGTAAAAAAGCAGGTGGATATGCATATATTTCAGCATTTGTCATCAGTGATGTACGGAAAATCCACCAGATCGGCAGCAGCACCAGGCCTGCCAGGACAACAATTAAAATTAACGAAATCATGTTGGCGATCAAGCTGTTGCGCCTGCGGCTTTTATATTTACTCTGTTTCATCTCCATCACCTGTCATCTCCTCCCTCGTAATAAATCCAACTGTTTGATGTCTTAAATAATACTCCTGTAAAAGCAGCAATCAGCAAAAAGAATACAAAGGATATTGCACAGGCATAGCCAATCTGATTACTCTGGAATGCATAGCGGTACATGAGATAAGTCATGAAGGTTGATGAATTTCCCGGACCTCCGTTCGTGAGGGACAGTGAGGGCACAACAATCTGCATGTTAGTTACAAGACTCATCAGAAGGTTGTAAAAGATAATCGGTGTCATGCAGGGCAGCGTTACGTGACGGAACCTCTGCCAGCTATTTGCCCCGTCAATTTCGGCTGCCTCGTGATAAACACGCGGGACATTTTGCAATCCGGCAAGAAAGATTACAATCAGGTTACCGGAAAGCCATACCGAGATTAATGCGAGAGACGGTACTACATATTGCCCGTCACTGAGGAATAGGATCTTCGTGATCCCAAGTTCAGAAAGCAGATAATTAAACAACCCAAAATTCGATTCATATAACCAAGACCAGCCAATGTATACGGCGGCAGCCGGAAGGACATATGGTACATAGAATACCGCACGCCAAAATCCCCTGGCCGGTACCTTACGATTCAATAACGTTGCAACAAACAAAGAATAAATCATACTACCACATACAGCCAGCACCGAAAAATAAATCGTTACCTTGATCGAATCCGTAAAATAGGGGTCAGTTGTAAAAAGTCTTATGTAATTATCCAAGCCGTTAAATTTCGGTGCAGATAGTCCCTTCCAGTTAAAAAAGCTGATTGCAAACACTCCCAGCAAAGGCAGATATGTAATAAATATTAAACCTATGAGGGATGGTATCAAACACAGATATGCGGTCTGCGCCTCCTTTATCCGGGAACGGGAATTATGTTTCTTTGATTTTTTACTTGCTATACTCATCTGAATACCTCTTGGTTTATTAGTAAAGGGTGGCCTTAAGCTGATAACCATGACCTGAAGCCACCCCGCTCTTATTAGCGATCCATTTCCTTATTCATTTATTCTATTTCATACCTATTTTATTGTTTCTTTTACTACTTACGGCCTAATCCGCTTTTTTAATCAGCACCCTTGTATGCTGCTTTTAATACCTCGATATTCTGGGTAATGGCATCCTTTGCAGTCACCTTTCCAGTCCATACATCTCCTAATATTGATGTAAGATAGTTATTGAAATCAACTGTATTATTTACATAGTACCAGGATGCTGATTTCGAGTTGGTCTTTGCATAGTCAACCACAGCGCTCTTATATTCGTCATAAGCAGGGAAGTTAGGATTCTCAACCCACTTACGCGTCATTGCCTCATCCGTATACCATTTATCCAGGATCGGCATCCAGATACCGGTAGAAATCAGCGCCCAGCTATTCTCCTCCTGATAATACCACTTCAACCATTCCATCGCTTCCTCAGGATGCTTTGTCTGGGAGAATACTACGTTTGGCCCGCCGGTACAAAGTGTTATCTTTTCCTTCATATAAGGAAGTACTGCCACACCATAATTCAGGCCGGCATTTCTGGCCTCTGCAAGACAGGTCCCTACATTCCATGCACCGCCGGTTCCCATTGCACAGGTTCCTGAAATAATGGATCTCTGGATACTGTCATCCGTTGCTCCGATGGATAATGGAGCCACATGATCGACCAAATACAGGTCTGCGACCTTTTGGATCGCTTCCATGCTAGCCGGATCATCAATGGTTACCTCCGTGCCATCCTCGGAATAATAGCCCGCTCCATTGCTGAGCGCCCATGTCTCCAGCTGCCAAGCCAGATTTTCTACAAGGCATCCATACTGGACAATGTTCTGTGCATCGAATCCTTCTTCACCGGGATGCTTTCCATTTTTATCAATCGTAAGCTTCTTGGCATTGTCTACAAATTCATCCCAGGTCCATGCATTCTCTACGGATGCCGGAGGATACGCAATACCTGCTTTATCAAACATATCCTTATTATAATACAATAAAAGCACTTCATTTGCAGCAGAATATGCTACCGGTTTCCCCTCATAACGGAAGGCAAGACTGTCCAAAGGTTTGCTCTCATTTTCCCCATACATGCTGCTGACATCGGCAAGCATTCCTTGCTCAGCCCACTGCAGAACTCCGGCTTCCGACATGATACCGGTATCCGGTAATTGATTTGCCGTTGCCATTGTGTTAAGCTTTGTCATATAATTCTCCCAGGGAATCGCCATTACTTCTACCTCAATCCTATCCTGGGATGCATTAAACTTATCTGCAAGCTGCTGGGTAACCGCGCCCTCATCCGCACTGCCCCACATGGAATAAGTAATCTTGACTTTTTCTCCTTTGGAAGCGGTATCACTGCCGGAATTCCCAGTGTCAGCCGTAGCTTCCGTCTTTTTTGGAGTATCTGTGGTGCTGCCCCCGCTCGTGGAACTTGAGTCCTTACCGCAAGCAACTAAACTGAATGTCAGTGTCGTCATCATTAAAGCAGCAAGAATTTTCTTGGTTTTTTTCATAGCCTTCTCTCCTTTATTTTTATTTATTATACTGCAACTTCCGTCGCGTATAAATACAATTTTGGTAATAATTCCAAATCCTGTAATATTCTTACATAAGCTCTTTCATCCAGACCAGCATTTCTCCCGTCCTGCGGTTTCCCCAGTAGGGGTAAGGTACCAGGGTCAATACCTTTTCCTCCAGCTGCGGGCTTCTCTCCGCATACAAGGTATCCGGCTCCCATCCATCCGGCTTCACCTTCCTGCCCTTGCACCGGATGACGGTGGTTCCCCCAAGCAGTGTACCCATATACTCTTCCACAGGCTCTGATGAGGAATCGATAAAATATGCCGGCAGGTTAGGTTCATTGTCCACCTCTTCCATACAGTACACCAAGGGTCCCTTCATCACCGCCACCTTACCGACATCCTCCTTCACAAGAGGATTTGCCCTGACAAACCGGGGATGCATATCAAATGTCACAGTGATGACCAGGTGCTTCAATTCAGCTTCCACTACCAGGTATCCATTCCTTAGCTTTTTCTCTTTCTTCTCCGCGCCACCTACGTATACGCAATATTCTTTGACGTATTCCGGTATCCTTATGTGAATCTTGCCCTTCACAACAGCCTTACTCCTAACCCGGATCTCTACCTGCCCGTCATAAGGGAATCCGGTCTGCATCTCAAGCTCCACCTCCTGCTGGTCGATTACGGCCGACAGCCTGCTTGAGATAAATAGGTTGACAAAAATCTCCCCCTGATCCGCAAGATAGATGTATTCACCCAGGGATGCCAGGGTCCGGGCAATGTTCGGCGGGCAGCAGGCACACCCGAACCACGACTGCCGGACTGCCTTCACATGCTCCTTCGAGGTTCTCGGCATACAATTATCCGGCCATACCTCCAGGGGATTCACGTAGAAGAAGCTCTTCCCGTCCATGGCAATTCCGGCAAGCACCGTATTATAAAGGGCTTTTTCCACGGCATCATAATATTTCGCGCATTTTGTGATCTGGGTCATCCTTCTGCTAAAGAGGGCAAGTGAGATGGCGGCGCAGGTCTCAGAATAATTACTGTTATTGGGAAGGTCATAATCGGTCGTAAATCTTTCCAAAATTCCCGAGCTGCCTATGCTTCCCGTTATGTACATCCTCCTGTGGACCATGTTATTCCACAGCCGTTCACATGCTTTTAGGAGTTCCCCGTCATCATAGGCCTCTGCAATATCTGCCATGGCACAGTACATATATCCGGCTCTTACTGCATGACCCTCCGCTGCCTTTTGTTCCCTGACCGGCAGATGGGACTGTGAATAGACGGGATCATAATCCTTAAATTCGTCGAAAAGGTTCTTAAATCCAGGCCGCTTCATCTCCTCAAGGAAATAATTAGGCTTTTCACCCCGGCGGTCCAGGAACATCTTTGCCTGCTCCAGATATCGGATATTGCCAGTCACTTCGTACAGTTTATAAAGTCCAATCTCCACCTCCTGATGTCCCGGATAACCCTTGGAGTTCTTCTCCGGTGAGAATTCCTCACAGATCAGGTCGGCAAAACGCTGCATGATCCGCACCAGCTTATTCTTACCGGTCGCACGGTAATAGGCAACCGCCGCTTCCATAAAATGTCCCGCACAGTATAATTCATGGCCCTCCACCAAATTCTGAAAACGCATCTCCGGTTCCTTGATGGTGAAATAAGTATTCAGGTATCCATCCTCCTGCTGGGCATCGCCAATCAGATTGATTACTTCATCTACTCTCTCCTCAAGCTCCTGATCCGGATGAGCCGCCAGGGAAAATGCAACCGCTTCAATCCACTTTGCGAGATCCGAATCCTGGAATACCGCTCCATAAAACTCACCGTCTTTCTTCTTTGCCGCAATCTCAAAATTCTGGATACAATGACTCGTCTCCACCCCCTCAAGTCTGTCATTCAGGATATCCCACTGGTAAGGTATAATCACATCCCTTACCAGCCCGATGTATCTGTCCCAAAAATCATCCCTGATCTCAATCTTATTTAATGGAATTATAGTTAATTTACTCATTCTGCTCATGTTTTCCTTCATTTTTTAGTTTTCCACCAGGATTGGTGATGCCACATTGTTCTTTGGTTAAACGTTTTATCTTATGAATTAATAATACTGCTTATCGAGAAATAATGCAAGCATTTTTTTATAAAAATTACTCATTTTTTTACGATAACAAGTTTTATATTATCTTTTAACACTATTTATATTTTGTTATGTTAGTTATTATTGTACCTATTCTTTATATTTTCTCTTGATATAACGTTTCACTTGTACATTATAACCAATTGGCAGTGTTGCTCCCCAGTGAGAGACCGAAAATCCGATAAACGGACTCCGGTCTCCCATCCATCTGGGTTCATACTTCCGGTTATTTCACCGTCATCTTAATCACCTTTGCTGTATCTCCTATTTGAGCGCTGATATAATCTGTTCCCTTCTCAACAGCCGTTGCCTTGCCCTTTTTATCAATGACAATAATGGATTTCTTCGTGGTTTTCCATATAACCGCTGCCGGATCCAGACCTTCTGCCTTTACACTAAGGCTGATGCTTTCTCCTACCTTCATCGTCTG
>JARKQP010000012.1 GCA_029974875.1 Mobilitalea sp. | reverse complement strand
GGCACAAATGACGAATTGCGCTTTGAAATCCACGGAGACAGGGGAGCCATTAGGTTCAATCTGATGGACCCCAACTATCTGGAATATTACGATGAAACTTTACCGGAAGCTCCTTTGGGAGGAGTCAGGGGCTATACAAAGATTGAATGCGTGCAGAGGTTCAGAAAACCGGGAGGGGATTTTCCCAGTTCCAAGTTCTCCATCGGGTGGATCAGGTCCCATGTGCACAGCCTGTATAATTTTGTATCCTGCGTACATGCAAAGGAACAGGCACAGCCTTCCTTTAAGGATGGCGCATATATACAGTATGTGATGGAAAAAGCATACCAATCGGATGCTAAAAAGGCATGGATCCAATTGGATTGACAAGCTCAATCAACTGGAATAAAATTTTTGTATTGCTTGATATAAGAGGTAAAAGGATATGACTCAAGAGAATTTTGAAGAATTGAATGTGGATGAAAGAAGGGCCCGGATTTTAGCGATCCTGAATCAAGAAGGCAAGGTCAAGGTTGCTGAATTGAGCAAGCTGTTCGGCATTTCTGAAGTTACCATAAGAACAGACTTATCGGAGCTTGAAAATGCCGGGATGCTGGAAAGAGTCCATGGAGGAGCTGTCAGCACATACAGGCCTTACTACAACATGACACTGCATGATAGAGCGAAAACCAATGTAGATGAAAAGAAAAGGATAGCACAGGAAGTAGCTTCCATGATTTCGGATGGAGATACCGTTATTGTTACTTCGGGTACAACAACCTTGTTTGTTGTGCAGGAGCTAAAGAATCTGAAAAATCTCACAATTATCACAAACTCAGTCTCGGTTTCCCAGGAGCTGGGGAATTATAGAAATGCAAATGTTATTTTGCTCGGGGGCAATTTCAACCCGCAGTACCAGTATACGTATGGTGAGGATACCATTTGCCAGCTGAAAAGGTATAAAGCGGATAAACTGATTTTATCCGCCGATGGGATTGATTGTGAGGAAGGAATAACCATCTGCCACCATTTTGAGGCGGAAGTAAACAGGCAGATGATAGCAAGAGTCAATAAGATCATTGTAGCCGCCGATTATACAAAGATCGGGCGGACTGATTTTGCCTATATTGATTCCGTGGACAGCATGGACATTCTTGTAACAAATGAAAATGCCAATCACAAGGAGATCGGTGAGCTGATTAAAAGAGGAATAGAGGTAAGGACTGTATAAGCTTTACCTGTATAAATGTTCCAAGGTAAACAATAAAGAATTCACATGGAGAAACAGTATGTCAAGTATTCATGAAGGAAAATACAAAGCAGAACCTGTAAAACCGCTGGTTGACAGGGAAGAAATCCGTTTGGCCAGGCTTGGAATGGTGGAGGGAAACGGGCATCCGTACTCATGGAGTGCTATTTTTAACGGATATGATGCGGAGGAAATGGCAAAATGTCCTTATGCCGGAATCCCTGTTTATCTGGAAAAGGAGCATAAGGGGACCTTGCAGATCAAAGGGGCCAAAGTAACACACATATGGACCGACAATCCCAGGGATGCAGAGCACGTGTCAAAGGCAGCCCTGATACCCAATATAGCTGAAAGGCCCGAAGATGTCATTGGCAGGGTAGATGCCGTCATCATAGCGACAGATAAGGGCTATGAGCATGTTGAAAGATGCAGGCCGTTTGTGGAAGCCGGACTGCCTGTTTTTGTAGATAAGCCCATGGTGGATAACGAAGAGGACCTTAAAATATTCAGCAAATGGGTTAATGACGGTGCTAAGATTATGTCATCCAGCTGCATGAGGTATGCAAAGGAATTCATGCCATATCATAAAAGTACGAATAATCTTGGGAAAATCCGTTATGCCAGCATTACTACCTGTAAAACGTGGGAACGATATGGGATTCATGCCCTTGAAGGCATCTATCCCATCATGGGGCCTGGCTTTATATCGGTGCGCAATACCGGTTCTATAGATAGGAATGTGGTGCATTTGAAGCATTCCTCCGGTGCCGACGTCAATGTTATTGCCATATATGATATGTTTGGAGGACTGGGTGTCATGGAACTGGTAGGTACTGCAGGCTTTGCCCAGACAGCCCATTGCGATACCTTCTATTCGTTTAAGACCCAGCTTGAGTCATTTATCAGCTATCTCAGGACAGGGGTAAGGCCCTTTCCGTTTTCTGAGACACAGGAATGCATGAAGATTATCATTGCGGGAATTCGCAGCCGTGAAGAAGGCGGCCGTGAAGTATTCCTTGACGAGATTAAAATATAGTGTAAAAGGATGGGCGGTGACCTGTATGCAAATGAGAATGAGCAAGGTGCTGGAAAAGCTGCGCAAGGGTGAGCTTGTCAGCTGCTTTAAATTGAATCTGGGCGATTCGAGAGTGGTGGAGCTTGCTTCAATGGCTGGATTTGACTGCTTGTGGACAGATATGGAACACGTACCCAATGATTTTTCCACTGTGGAAAAGCAGATACTGGCAGCTAAAGCATATAATACGGATATCATGGTGAGGGTATCGAGAGGCGGCTACAGCGATTACATAAGGCCGTTGGAGATGGATGCTTCAGGCATTATGGTTCCACATATTATGAGCCTTGAGGATGCTGAAAATGTTGTAAGAATGACCAGATTTCATCCCATAGGACGCAGACCGGTGGATGGAGGTAATGCGGACGGAGGATTTTGCAATATAGATTTTAATGAGTATTTGAGACAGGCAAACAATAATAGATTTGTAGCAGTACAGATTGAAGATCCTGAGCCTTTGAAGGATATTGAAAAGATCGCCGCCTTGGAGGGTATCGATATGATATTTTTCGGACCCGGAGATTTCAGCCAGGGTATAGGGGCTCCAGGGCAGTTCAATCATCCTGATTTGCTGAAAGCGAGAGAGACCGTTGCAAGGGTTGCCGTCAAGTATGGTAAATTTGCAGGTACGGTGGGGTCTGCAGCTAATATGAATGAGCTTTATGAGATGGGATACAGATTTATCAGCATAGGAGCCGATGTGCTGGGACTCAGCCAGTATTGCTCGGGAATTGTTTCGTTATTCCGGAAAAAGGATGAAACGCAGTTGAAAAGTATTTATGGAGATAAGTAAGCCTGAAAGAGATGGGGATGGATATGAATATCATGGATTGGTTTTCGTTGAAGGGTAAAGTAGCACTTATGACAGGTGGTGCAGGAGTATACGGGAAACAGATTGCTACGGCTTTGGCACAGGCGGGGGCCAGAACCTATATTGCTTCAAGAAATGTAGAAAAGCTGGAGGAGGTTGCTTCTAAGCTCAGGGGGGAAGGATACCAGGTTTTTGCTCTTCAGGTTGACCAGGGGGATGAGAAATCCATCAATCACCTGAGGGATGAAATATTGGAAAAGGAAGGGAAAATAGATATCCTTGTGAACAATGCGGTTTTGAGAACCATGAAGGGCTGGGAAGATGCTGCCGGGCGTTTTGCTGAAAGTATGCAGGTTAATGCCACCGGTGTTTTCATGATGACCAGAGCCTTCGGAGATGTAATGGCAAAGGCAGGGAAGGGATCCATCATAAATGTGGGCTCTGTTCAAGGGATGATAGGACCCGATGCCGCAATATATAAAAATATGGGCTTCCATGGTTTTATACCGGATTATTTTTTTCACAAAGGAGGAATGATCAACTTTACCCGCTTTGCAGCAAGCTATTATGGGCCTGATAATGTTCGGTGCAACTGCATATCTCCCGGTGGATTGGAGACTGAGTCAATCAATAAAGGGTTTGTACAAAACTACAGCGAGAGGACCTTTTTAGGGAGGATGGCTAATGACACCGATCTTATGGGTATTATCGTATTTCTTTCCTCGGATGCATCTGCGTATATTACGGGAACCAATATTCCGGTGGACGGAGGATATACCGCTAAATAGATGGGAAAAGATTTATGAGTATGGAGTGAATGAGCTATGATTATCGACAGCCTGAAAAATGCCGCTTTGTATTATGGAGTGAATTCTGGATTCAGGTCTGCATTTGAATTTCTACAGCAGTCTGATTTTGAAAAGATGAAGCCCGGAAGGTATGAAATAGATAGCGACACCGTTTATGCAATAGTCCAGCATTATGAAACTAAGCCTGTGGAGCAGGGGAGCTGGGAGGCACACCGGAAATACATGGATATACAGTATGTTTATTATGGCAGAGAATTGATGGGTTACAGCTGCATTGACGGAATGAAGATTAGCAAAGAGTACAATCAAAATGATGATTGTTTATTTCTGGAAGGAACAGGAGATTTCTTTAAAGCGGAAGCCGGTTTTTTTGCAGTTTTTGCCCCGGAGGATGCTCATATGCCCTGTATAGCAGTGACAACACCTGAGAAAGTGAAAAAGGTGGTTGTGAAGGTTGCCGTGTAAATGGCTCTGGCAGGGCTTGATTGTAAACTGCACAATAATATTAAAGGATATAAGAGGGCGGTTATATGCAGTATGTAAATAAAAGAGGTCTGAATATTTCCAAGCTTACGCTGGGTACGGTGCAGCTTGGAATGGAATACGGC
>JARKQP010000011.1 GCA_029974875.1 Mobilitalea sp. | reverse complement strand
AGCCCCTGGCCTGATTATCAGCTGCTGCAAAAGGACGGTGTCTGGCAGGAGCTTTCAAGGACGGTGTATGAGCATTGCAGGGGACTGCGGAGTGTCATTGCCTTTGTGGAAGGAAGGGCTTATGCGGAAAAGCTGGCTTATTATGTGAATCTCCTTGGCGGGGAGGGCTTTGCCCGGACACACCATGGGAGCTTGTCAAAGGAACAGCGCTTTGAGGTGGAGGAAGCCTTAAGGGGCGGTAAGCTAAGGCTTCTATGTGCCACCTCCTCCATGGAATTGGGAATTGACGTAGGGGATATTGACCAGGTATTCCAGATCGGGTGCCCGAGGTCCGTGTCAAGCACCCTGCAGCGGCTGGGACGTGCAGGGCATAATCCGGGGCGGACCAGTGTGATGTACATTTTCCCGCGGACTGCTTCGGAGGGGCTTTACTGCGGCCTGACGGCAGAGGTTGTAAGAATGGGAGGGGTGGAGCATATGCGCCCGCCGAGGCTGTGCCTGGATGTGCTTGCCCAGCACCTGGTCTCCATGGCAGCCGGTAACGTAGGTTCATTTGGCAGCGTAGGTTCATTTGGCAGCGGAGGTTCATCCGGTAACGTAGGTTCATCCGGCAGCGTAGGTTTATCCGGCAGCGTAGGTTCATCCGGCAGTGGAGGTTTATCCGGCAGCGGAGGTTCATTTGGTAGCGGAGGTTCATCCGGCGGCGAAGGTTCATCCTGTAAGGAAGGTTCCTATAGTGACGGGTATTCCCTGGATGAGGTAATGGAAATTCTGCCAAGGGCATATCCCTTTGCGGAGGTAACAAGGGAGGATGTACAGGAAGTCCTCTGTATGCTGGCGGGGGATTATGAGCATGACCGGAATATTCCGGTACGTCCAAGGGTTCTATATGACAGGATCCATGAGCGGGTTGAGGGGGATACCTACAGCAGGCTGCTGGCAGTCTCAGCGGCGGGAACCATACCGGACAAGGGGCTATTTACGGTAAAGACGGAAAACGGAGTCAAGCTCGGGGAGGTGGACGAGGAATTTGTCTTTGAGCAGAAGGAGGGGACGAGATTCCTCCTTGGAAGCTTTGCCTGGCAGATCGTGAAAATACAAAAGGATGCAGTCCTTGTAAAGCAGTCTCCGATACATGGGGCGAGGCCGCCTTTTTACAGGGCAGAAATCACAGGCCGCCGGATCCAGACCGGAATAGCCTTTGGTAGGCTTTTAGGAAAGCTGAATCAGGCCTATGAAGAGAAGGAGCTGCTGGAGGAGCTGGATAAGCTGGGGATGGATCCTAAGACTTCACGGGATGCGGAGGGGTTTCTCCGGAGGCAGATAGAAGCAACCGGAATACTGCCAAATGATAATACGATTGTGGTGGAGCATTTCCAGGATGAAACCGGCAGCCGCCAGCTGATGGTCCATTCTGTCTTTGGACGTAAGGTAAATGCACCCCTGGCGCTCTTAGCCAGGGAGGCTGCCAGGAAGCATATACGGACGAATATCAGCTGTTTTGATGATGATGACGGATTCTTATTATTTCCCTATGGAGAAAGTGCGCCCCCTGGGCACACCGAGATCCCGGCCGGAATCCTGGAGGAGCTCAAGCCGGATATGGCGAGGCCGGTTCTGGAGGCGATCCTTCCCTCCACTCCCGCATTTAATATGACCTTCCGCTACAATGCGGGGCATGCCCTAATGATGGGGGTAAAAAAATCAGGCCGTCAGCCCCTTTGGGTCCAGAGGTTAAGAAGCGCGCAGATGCTGGATGCACTGATAAAATATAAAAACCATCCGTTGATCCGGGAGACGAAGCGGGAATGCCTGGAGGACTTATGGGACTTAAAGGGCGTAGAATACGTGCTTCAGGGGATACAGTCGGGGGCAATCAGTATCCGTGAGATATATCTGGACAAGCCATCACCTATGTCGATGCCCCTCCGGCATCAGACGGAGGCAACAATGATGTACGAGTATTCTCCGACAACAATGGGGGTTCAGATTGCGGCGGAGGAAGCCCTGGATAAAGCCCAGATGATTGCACCGGCACCGGAACAGCTGGCTCTCGTATCAGAGCGCAGGCGGTTGCCCGAGGATGAGAAACAGCTTCACAGCCTGCTTATGATAGAAGGTGACCTTATTGCGGGAGAGCTCCCGGTACCTATCGAATGGCTGGAGCTGCTGGTACACAGGGAACAGGCAAAATACATTGAACCTGGGCTTTGGATTGCGGCGGAGCAGGAGGAAAAATATACTGCCGCCCTGGAACAGGAGGACAGGGATGCCAGGCTGCAGATCGTTCTCCGTCTGCTGCGTTACCGCGGACCATGGACAGTGGAACTGCTAAGGGAGCGTTATGTCTGGACGGAGGAGGCTGTAGAGGGGCTGTTGCAGGAATTGCTGGAGCAGGGTGCTGTAATTGAAAGGGATGGCTTATATTACCATGCAGAGGTTTATGACCGGGCAGTCAGGGAGACCATCAAGGATAGAAGGAGGCAAATTAAAACCCTGCCTTCTGAAAGCTATGCTTCCCTTTTAACCGGCCGTTTACAGGTTCCGGCGCCGCCCGGTGAGCAGCTGGAGGCGGCACTTAGATTGCTCTGTGACCAGCCCTATGCTCCACAGCTATGGGAGAGTGTACTGCTGCCAAGAAGGGTGACGGCTTATCGGCCGGAGTTGTTGGAGACAGTCCTGTCCCAGGGGAATCTGGTCTGGAATATGACGGAAGGCCTTGAGCTCTGCTTCCATCGTTATGACGATATCGATTGGGAGGCAGATATGGCAGGCATTCTGGAGGGTCTGGAAGGAGACCAGAGAATCCTATATGAGGCATTGCTAAAGAGGGGTGCCAGCTTCATGCAGAGGCTTTCCGGCCTGCCCCTGGAGGCTTCTCCCCATGAGGGCTTGATGGAATTAGCGGAGAAAGGCTTAGTATGTGCAGATAGCTTTTTGCCGGTCCGCCAATGGATGAATAAAGAAAAGCTTAACAAGACCTCCTTACGGCAGCGGGTCACAGCCAGGGCAAAGGCACTCACAACAGGCCGCTTTGAGGTCACCAGGCCTTTAAAAGCCTTGGCGGTGGAAGAACAGCTGGAGCGGGTATTTGACCGTGTTATCCTGCTAAGCCGTGAAACACTGCAGGGACAAGGGGTATCCTGGACGGCAGCACTGGAGACTCTGCGCGTATGGGAATACACGGGCAGGGTACGCCGGGGGTATTTTATTGAAGGGCTGTCCGGAATCCAGTTTATCAGGGAGAAGGATTTTGCCCGGGTGATGCAGGAGCTGGAGCAGCCAGGCAGCGAGGTATTGTGGCTTTTAGCGGTTGATCCGGCGCAGCCCTGGGGAAAGTATTTTCCCCATATGCAGGACAGGGCTTTTATCAATGTGACCGGTACGGCAGTAGCGCTGCTGGAAGGAAGGCCGGTGGCTGTGCTGGAGCGTCAGGGTAAGCTGCTGCGTGTTTTTGAACAGGAGCATTTGGGGGAAGTGATGGGAGCCTTTGTCCATGATTTTCAGAAGAAGAGGCTGTTTACTTCCCAGAACCGTATCGTGATAAAGCAATACCCGCCGGAAGCTGCCGGGGCATTGGCGAAGGCCGGATTTCTCCGGGAGCTGCAGGATTATGTATTGTACCGGTGATGCGTGTACTTTGCTTAGGGGCGAACCTATACAAAAATTAGACAGGGGCTTCGCACATTTAGTGGAAGCCCCTGGAATTATTTGGATGTGTGCTTGGAATCATTCATTGTTAGGAGGTATAAGCAGTATTGGTTCATGCTGATGCCTTCCCTTTTATGGGTCATTATATTATGGTGCCATATATGGTGTCAACTTGTTTTTGGGGTATAATTTACTATATTTACCAAATGGTAATTATCAGGTATAATAAAGCTAGGCAAAGGATGCGGGCACCCCAAGAGCTTATGCCATCTGAGGCCTTGTAAATTATTTATGACAGGAGGTATGCCATGAAAAAGGTGATCTGTATTATTCTTATGATGGCACTCGTCTTTACTTCTACGGCAACAGTAGAGGCAAAGGGGCGCAGCGATAAACCCAATAAGCAAAATTATGTACAAAAAACAAAGGATAATTACCGGTATGGAAAAGTGTTCAAGTTAAAGGATACCCATACGATAAAATATAAAAAATACGTTCTTCCGACTAAGCCTGTTACAAACGGAATGGGTGCTGAAGTGGATTTTAAATCCCCTACGGGCGTGTTGAAGGTGGTAAAAGGATCGCTTACAATTGTTGTTAACTTCAAACAGAAGACAGTTACCGTAAACGGAGTAAAGGATAAAAATTCAGGAATATTTACCTGCAAGGAGAGCCAGAGGACAATTGTGCTTCTAAAGTATATTGCGAAGCTGTTAGGAGCCGTGGTCAGCCAGGAGGAGGATGATATCAGGGTTACCGTCCCGGGGCTGAAGGCTCCTACCGATGTAATGCTTACCACGGTCGGGGCAGTGGTGAAAAATAATACATTAAACAGCACAACACAGTATATGACAGCTACTGCCAAGATTACGCAGGGGCAGGCCACAGGCGGCAGGGCGGAGCTCTATGTAGGATCCAGATTAGTTGCAGCGGATACGGCAATCTCCGCTATGGATAACTATGTTACATTTACAACCTCTGACGGTTCACCGGCCAATGAGGAGCTGCGGTCACTCATACCGGAGGGCGGCCTGGTGACAGTAAGGCTGTATAATGCAGGCAATAATTCTGTGACCAGCAGCAAAAGCAATCCGACACTTACGGTTGATTATATTCCGCCGGCCATAGGCAATGTCCTATCGGCAAATTATGATTCCGGCAACGGCCAGCTGACGATAAACACAACCGGGGCAACGGCAAACGGCGACCTGGTGGATGTTACGAAGCTATCCCTGACAGAGCCTATATCAGGAAAGACATATCAGCTGACCAATACATCCAAGGCTGGGTCTTCCGGGACTGTCGTAAACGGCAATCAATTGCTGGTAAGCGTGGGCGCTGCTGACAGGCTCGGAATTGCGGGCTTAGGGTCGTCTGCATTATATTTAACGGTTGCGGCAGGAGCCTTATTATCGGATGCAGCCGGTAATTTATCAGCTGTATTCCCTACGCCATTTACCCTTCCGGTAGCCTACCAATATGCTTTAAGTGCCCCAACCAATGTAACAGTTACCCCAATCGGTACAACTACAGTACCAAATACCTTGAATGCCTCAACGATTTTTATGAACGCTTCTGCTAAGATAGTGCCTGGCCAGGTGGCTGGAGGGCGGGCAGAATTATATGTTGGCAGTGTGTTGGTAGCCTATGATACTTCTATCCTGGCAACGGACGATTATGTAACCTTCACGACCTCGGATAGTGCGCCGTCCAATGCAAAGTTGCAGGCAGCAGTTCCGGTAGGAGGGATAGTAACTGTAAAGCTGTACAGTGCGGACGGGAAGACGGCAACCAGTGCTGTGGGAAATCCAACCCTCACAGTGGATTATATCGCACCGACCCTCACAGGTATTATCTCAGCAATCTATGACAGGAACAGTAACTTGGTCTACCTGAGTGTAACAGGTGCAAGTGCTGTTAGTGATACGATGGACGTAACAAAGCTGGTATTTTATGATGTGTCTTCAAATAAAAGCTACCAGCTGACCAATGCAGCAAAAACCGGCTCCAAAGGTACGGTAAATGACCCGAATACGATTATCGTGAATTTAGGTTCGTCAGACCGGGCCGGATTATATCGGTTCGGAGAGAAGGCCGTTTATCTGACCGTGAATGAAGGAATACTTCTAAAGGATGAAGCGGGCAATGAATCGGCGTATTCCCCGGTGACGGCCCAGATACCGGTGATAGTCGTAAAATAGTAGGAAGGAAAGAAATGATGGAGGACATATCTGCTTTTTAAGCTAAGGCTTCAAGGGCAGATATGTTTTTTATAAAGAACCTATGGATAAAGCAGATTGAATAGAGTTTGAATTTGAACTGCCCATGTGTTATACTTGGTTTATTAAATTTATTGGAGGGCTTAAGATGGTATTGACAAATGAGGATTTATTGGCAATATCGTAGTTGATGGATTTAAAATTCAAATCCAACTTAGCTCCAATTGAGAATAGGCTGACAAGGATAGAAGACAGAATGAC
>JARKQP010000929.1 GCA_029974875.1 Mobilitalea sp. | reverse complement strand
AAGGAGGCTTACACCTTTTCCGGGAGGGGTAATACCCTCCTGCTGTCCATTGAGATGGACAACAGCTTCCTATTAAGGAACCAGCCGTCCTACATCGGAAGATATATCTGCCATTCTACCATCGATAATGACCGGGATTATACGCCCATAAGGAATCTGTTATCCCAAATTGCTACGGTGTATTTTAAAAACGAGGATTACAATAACCTGAACCTCTTTTCCCTGGCCTACCAGCTGGTATACTATTTAAATTGCTATCATTTTGAAAAAACGGAGCAGGCTGGTACTGCGCATATTAATCCGAAGTATTGCGAACGGATCAATGACATTTTGACCTACATTAACCAGAATTATGCCAATAACATCACCCTCCAGGATCTGGCGGACCAGGTGCACCTGACAACTCCCTATCTTTCAAAGTTCTTCAAGAACAACTTCCATACTACCTTTAATAACTACCTTAACCATGTCAGGTTAACCTATGCTGTAGAGGATCTCATCTATTCAAATGAGTCCATCACTTCCATCGCCAACCGCAATGGCTTTGCCAGTATTAATGCCTTTAACAAGCTATTTAAGCTTGAATACCACACCACACCGAACAAATACAGGTGCCAGCAGGCAGAAACCAGGTCAAAGCCGGATCCCTCCGGTAAGGTATCCCTAAAGGAAATGGACTATGATACCCACAAGCAGCTCCTGCAGGAATTCACACAAAGTGATACTGAGCTTCTTCCAAAATTCCAGTTTCCGTCCCAGCGGGAAATCCGGATCAAGGATGTCCATGCCTATAAGCAGATCCGTCCCATATGGCATTCCATGATTAACCTCGGCTCCACCCTGCATATCGCAAAACGGGATATCACGAAGCAGATTGCCCTGCTCCAGGGCAGCATCGGGTTCCAATACGCAAGAATTGAAGCCATATTAAATGATTTATTCATTCCGAAGGATCCTAACACCGGAAAATATAATTTTACTGCTTTTGACCGGGCCATTGACCTATTGCAGACTTCAAACCTGATACCATACCTTGACCTGTCTTACCCGGAGGAGATATTGGAGGCAACGGACCAGCGGATTATCAGCTACAACCTGGAGAATTACCTCAATATTGTAAATGCGCTGATTATCCACAGCGCTAACAGCTTCGGTATTGATGAGGTTGAAAAGTGGGTTTTTGAAATCGG
>JARKQP010000918.1 GCA_029974875.1 Mobilitalea sp. | reverse complement strand
TGACCTATGGAGACTTTGAGTATGAATATTATGATTACGATGGTGTACGGGATGGCCTCCTGGCAAGGTGGGTTGGTCTCCGGATAACAAAGTATCTGGGTAATGCGACTGATGTGAAAGTGCCGGACAAGATTAACGGGGCTTTGGTGACAGCCATTGGCGATTCTGCATTCAGCGAAGAAGGACGTACTAAAGGAGGGATCAAATCAGTTTACCTGCCTGACAGTATACGTGAACTGGGCTGGGGGGTGTTTTATGGCTGCAAGGAATTGAAAACGGTCAGAATGCCCGAGAACCTGAAGGAGATTCCCTACTATTTATTTTACCAATGTGAAAGACTGACAAGTATATCCATTCCACAGGGTGTGACGAATATTGGCGATAGCAGCTTTCGTGAATGCAGCTCCTTAAAGATCATAGAACTTCCGGATTCCGTAGAAACGATACAAAACTATGCTTTTGACTCATGTATAAAGCTTGAGAGCCTAAAGCTTCCACAAAACCTGGTTACCATAGAGGACTGTGCTTTTGCAGGATGCTCCGTCCTAAAAAGTGTTAAAATACCTGGGAGTGTAAAGGTCATCGGCTCAGGTGCCTTCGCCGGCTGCACCAACCTGAAAAGCTTTCATATGCCTGAAGACATTGAGGAAATCTCAGGATCAGCGCTAAGAGGTACGCCTCTGGACAAAAACCCCATTTATGCTAACAATAAAACCACCTTGGTCAGCGTTCCAAGAAGCTACAAAAGCTTTACCATTCCTTCCACGGTAAAGAAGATTGCGCCGCTCGCATTCGATTTTAGTGAGGTCGAGGCCATAACAATACCGGCATCGGTAAGTATTATAGGGGCTGATGCATTTTGGCATTGCTTCAACCTGGAAAAAATAACAATTCCATCGACTGTGAAGGAGATCGGACATGGCGCCTTTGCCCGCTGCAAAAATATGAAGAGCATTGTATTGCCCAAAACGAATATCAAATACGGAGATAATATATTCGGAGACGGAACGCCGATTGAATCCCCTGTGATTGGAAATAACGGAAAAACATTTCTGTTTCTTCCCAATACCTATACTTCCTATACGGTTCCCAAGGAAGTGACCGAGATAAAGGGAGAAGCCTTTTGGTATTGCACGAAGCTCCAATCCGTTAAACTTCCCAATTCCCTCAAAATCATTGGAAAAGGTGCTTTTGACGGTTGCTACAGCCTTACCTCCATTACAATTCCGGATAGTGTAGTTAGTATAGAAAAAAAGGCCTTTAATGATTGTAAAAAATTAAAAACAGTTGTACTTTCCAAATCAATCACAACAATTTCCCAAGGGGTGTTCGGCAACTGTATTGCCATGACCGATATTACCATTCCTTCAAATGTGGAAAGTATAGGAATCAGTGCATTTTCAAACTGCAGAAGCCTTAAAAAAGTAGACTTGAGCGAAGGGCTTAAGCGGATAGAAATGTTCGCTTTCTTGAACTGCGTCAAGCTAAAGGAAATATCCATTCCAGCTTCCGTAGAATATATTGGCGAAGAAGCATTTACAGATAGTACAATTATACGATAACGCGGTGAACCGGAGATGAATTGGTTTGGTTCAAAAGAAAAGAGGAAGGATGATAATGAAAGCATTAAAATGTTTCTTAGTTCTAGCAGCGGTAACCTTGGCAATTTGCATTACACCGTCGGTAGCGTATGGAATGGCCAATGGAGAGTACGAGTATGAATATTATGATTATGACGGCGGGGTCGGCCTCAGGATAACAAAGTACCTGGGAAATAAGACCAATGTGAGAGTGCCGGACAAAATTGACGGTGCTTCTGTGACCGCCATCGGTAAAGCCGCATTCATCGAAGAAGGACGTACCAGGAACGGGATCAAATCTGTATACCTGCCCGACAGTATAAACGAGCTGGGCAGTGATGCTTTCAGGGGCTGCAAGGAACTGAAAACAGTCAGGATGCCCGGAGATCTGACAGAGATTTCCGACTATGTTTTTTACCAATGTATTAGCCTGACAGACATCTCCATTCCACCGGGTGTGACGAATATTGGCTCCAGCAGCTTTCGCGAATGCAGTTCCCTAAAGGTCATGGAGCTTCCGAATTCGATAGAGAACCTGGAAGAAAGCGTATTTGATTCATGTACAAAGCTGGAGAGCATAAAACTTCCGGAAAATCTGGATGCCATAAATTATCGGGCTTTTTACAACTGTCCCGCCCTAAAAAGCGTTAAAATACCGGAAAGCGTAAAAACCATTGGCTGGGAAGCCTTTGCCCATTGTACGTCTATTCAGAAGCTTAATATACCAAAAAATATTGAGGAAATCACTGGAAGCGCCTTTTCGGACACGCCTCTGGCGGAAAAGATTATCTATGCCAATAATAAAACCACCCTGGTCAGTGTCCCTTCTTTCTATGATAGCTTTACCATTCCCTCAACTGTAAAGAAGCTTGCATCATGTGCATTCCGATTTACAGAAATCAGGGCCATAACGATACCGGCGTCAGTAAGTGTCATCGGCGATTTCGCATTTTCTTATTGCTTCAGCCTGGAGAAAATTACGATCCCGTCGACGGTGAAAGAAATAGGAGATGGCGCTTTTTACCGCTGTAAAAAATTGAAGAGCATTGCTCTGCCCAAAACAAATATCATATACGGGGATGCTATCTTCGGAGACGGGACGCCGATTGAGTCCCCGGTGATCGGAAATAATGGAAAAACATTTTTGTTTCTTCCCGGAAAATATACCTCCTATACGGTTCCAAAGGGAGTGACCGAGATAAAGGGGAAAGCTTTTGACCATTGCTACAAGCTTCAATCCGTCAAGCTTCCCAATTCCCTCAAAATCATCGGAGAGAAAGCCTTTTACAGTTGCTTCAGCCTTACCTCTTTTACAATTCCGGACAGCGTAGTTAGTATAGGAGAGGGAGCCTTTGCTGACTGCATAAAGCTAAAAACGGTTGTATTGTCCCAGTCCCTTACATCACTTCCCCAGAATGCTTTTAATGGGTGTACCGTATTAACAGAAATTACTGTTCCGTCAAGCGTGGAGAGCATAGAATTTAGTGCGTTCGCCAACTGCAGCAGCCTTAAAAAGGTATCCCTGAACGAAGGGCTAAAGAGGATAGACTGGGCGGCCTTCTGGGATTGTGGCAAGCTAAAGGAAATAACCCTCCCGGCTTCCGTGGAATATGTGGCTGAAACAGCATTCTCTGACGGTACAATAATCCTGCAATAAAACAAAGGAAGCAGTAATCCATCTTTGAATGGAATATGACACTGCTTCCTTTAATTTTATAATATATTCTCCGCATGACTAACCCATTTATATTCTAAAACCTCTACTGCTGTTTTAAAACTCTCTTTAAGAATTCCTTCGTCCTCTCCTGCGCCGGATTATTAAAGATCTGGTCCGGTGAGCCCTCCTCGGCAATGACACCCTTGTCCATAAATACAACTCGGTTGGACACTTCCTTTGCAAAGCCCATCTCATGGGTTACAACGAGCATCGTTAAACCGGTCTTAGCCAATTCCTTCATAACCCCCAGAACTTCACCGACCATCTCCGGGTCAAGGGCAGAGGTCGGCTCATCGAATAAGAGGACGTCCGGCTCCATGGATAGGGCACGGGCGATGGCCACACGCTGCTTCTGTCCGCCGGACAGCTGCTTTGGCTTCGCATTGATGTATTGATCCATGCCAACGACCTTTAAATATTTCATCGCCACCTGTTCCGCCTCTTCCTTGCTTCTCTTTAATACCTTGATCTGCCCGACGGTACAGTTATTTAATACATTGTGGTTATTGAACAGGTTAAACTGCTGGAATACCATTCCAAGTTTGGTTCTGTAAGCATAGATATCATGCCTGTCGTCCAATATATTTTCACCCTTATATATGATCTTTCCACCGCTTGGCTTCTCCAGCAGATTGATGCAGCGGAGCAGGGTTGATTTTCCTGAGCCGGATGCACCGATGATGCACACAACCTCTCCTTTGTCTACGGAGAAATCGATATCCTTAAGAATCTCATTTTTCCCAAAGGATTTCTTTAAATGCTGTATATCAATTACTCTTTCCATGCCTACCTCCATCTTGCCGTCCTATGGCGGCGCTTCTATCGACAAATTCCGTATCCCAGTCCAGTACTGTATTGTGTAAGTTTCGTTTAATGCAGCACTAGCTACTGCCTATATCTGAGTGCGTCTTCCGGCCGCTCTACCTGCATCTGGTTTCCCGGAATGACCATGAAGTTCTCTGGCCCCTCCAACTTCCTCTCAATAAAGCGGAGAATCCGGGTTACCGTCAAGGTCATTACAAGATAAATAACACTTGCTACAGCAAAGGCTTCAAAGTACCGGAAGTTATTTCCTGCAATGGACTTTGTCGTAAAGTATAATTCCGATACGCCAATAACGTTAAGTACGGAGGTATCCTTGATATTAATAACAAACTCATTACCAAGGGCAGGAAGAATATTACGGATAACCTGGGGCAACACGACATGGAGCATGGTTTTCATATGGTTCATACCGATTGCATGGGCAGCTTCAAACTGTCCCTTGTCAATGGAAATAATACCTCCCCTCACAATTTCCGCCGTATATGCGCCTGTATTAATGGATACGATCAGCAATGCTGCTCCAAAGGGGTTCATATTGATTCCCAAGGCCATAGCCGAGCCATAATAAATTACCATCGCCTGTACGATCATCGGTGTACCGCGAAAAAATTCCACATAAGCGGTCAGCAACGCATTAACACCCTTTAAGAATGCCCTTTTAATTCCCTTGTCCGGCAACGGAATCGTCCGGATTATACCGATTAATAACCCAATGAAGGAGCCCAGAATCGTACCGGTAATGGAGATCAGTAGGGTTATTCCCGCACCTAATAAAAATACCCTCCAATTTCCTGCCACTATCTTAACCAACCATTCCCATGTCATAAGAACACCATACCTTTCCCATATGTACACTTTAAGTGTGCATCAATATCATTATTTAAGAAGAAAAAACAATTTCCCATAACTCATAAAACAGGCTGCCCAAAAATAAATCCTTTGTTTTTGGACAGCCTGATCCGTAACAAGACCTCTTAAGAAACTATGATGCTTACTCTGCTGCTGGTTGATTTTCAATAGCAGTATCCATGATTGACAGGCGGTCATCCTCCGTGATTCCTGCCAGGATGTCATTAATCTTCGCCGTCATATCACTGCCCTTTTTAATACCAACTGCAATAGCCGTATCATCCTCAGAGGTTTGGAAACCATCCGTAAATTCTACCATTGCGAACTTGGCATTAGCGGCGGTAGCACTTACGCCCTCCGGACGCTCCGATACATAACCATCAATAATACCAGCCTCCAGCGCAACCCTCATTGCAGGGAAATTATCCATAGCCGTCTGCTTCTGGACATCCTTGATCTGGTCGATAACAGAATAGTGGAAGGTATTTAACTGGGCGGTAATCTTCGCTCCTGCGAAATCCTGGATGGACGTAGCCTCCTCATAAGCCCCACCCTTTAATATCACCATTACCAGGTTTGATTTATAATAATTGTCTGAAAAATCAATGGTCTGCTTCCGGTCCTCAGTAGGGGACATGCCGGCAATGATCGCGTCAATCTTACCGGAGGTTAAAGCAGGTACCAGACCATCCCATTCGGTCTTAACAATAACAAGCTTCTTACCCAAACCGTCTGCCAGCTTCTTTGCAATTTCAACATCATATCCGCCGGCATATTCCGTCGTCCCTTCAATTGCAACCGCACCATTGGAATCATTATTCTGGGTCCAGTTAAAGGGTGCATAACCACATTCCATGCCCACACGTAATGTTCCACTGTCCTTGGTGCCGCAACCGGCAAACAACAGCATCGTGGTAACTGTGAGCAGCATTAAAATTGATATTTTCTTCTTCATAAATTCTTTCCTCCATTTTTATTTTGCAATAAAAAAACCTGAGATTTTCTCAGGTATTATTCCGTCCCAAGACCCCAAAATCCCATTATGAGATAGCACAACCAAGCAAGCCGGGTAGCCCGCCTGGACAGTTCTGCAATTATTCACTGCAGCCCCAGCAAAATAATACCGAGCGTATTATCTGCTTCGGCGATATTCCCTTCTCTGTAGCCTCATTGCTGCTCAAGCTCCTCTACAGACTGTTTCATACCGCTCCTCTACCCCACCGCCCTTAGTGAGGTCTTATTCAATTACGCTATAATATTACAACATCCTGGCTGCTCTGTCAATTGAAAACATATTTTACCGGACACCTTTATAAAGCCTTTGTCAAATACCGGATACCGGGAAATGGACAACCGGATAGCTGCCTATAAAAACAGGCTGGCTCCATATCTCCCCCTGAATTTTCCTAAAACCCAGGAGGGGAAGATATGGGTCCAGCCCGCTCCTCTAAGATGCTACTGACCACCGTCTATTTAATCTTCACCAATATATTAATATCTGCCTGCTGGCTTCTTCCTTCCTGCCAGATATTTATATTAACCGATTCTACGATCACTGTTATGACTGCCTTTTCATTTTCCCTTGTGAAGGTCAGCTCGGGGACATCTAATTCTTTCTCCCCGGTTTCAGCTTCAAACTTAGCGAACACATCATTTAATGGAAAGCGTATCAGCTCCTGGCTTCCTTCCAAAAGGAGAATTTCCTGCCCATTCTCGGAAATGTTCTCCAGCCTCAAGCTATAAGCCTTTCCATCCAGCTCATAGCTGCCTACGACTGTATCATCGTATTTGCTATAGACGGACATCCGGAGCATAAAATCATAGCCTGCAACAGGAATCGGGGAGGATGGCTTTCTCGTAACCGTAATATACTCCGATCCCTTCCCCTGGTCATACTCGCCGTACTGTGGGAAGCCGAAGGTTTTTTCAAAGTCATAGCTCTTATTATACTCGTCCAGCCAGCTTATCTCTTTTGTGTACTCCATCTCGTCAAGAGACCTGACCGCACTAATAATCGTCTCCTTATCCTTCTTAGGTATGTCCGGCTTGGGAACAACAGCCCCGCCGTTAAACATGCCGTTGCGCTCCAGGACGCCCACCAGACGGTCCATCTGGTTTGCCCTGCTGATGGTAAATGCATCGATAAAGGGCAGGATGGATATGACGGACAGGATAATAAGCACCGGTGCAACGATACCATTGCTCCGAACCGGCCTTACACAGAACCAGCCGCTTGCGATAATTGAAAATATTCCGAACATGATAACATAATATCTTCCATAGCTAACCCCAGCCTCCTGGATCTTCAAAACGGAGGCTATGGTCTGGAATAAAACTACCGGGAGCAGGATTTTAGGAAATACCCTCCTAAAGAACAGGGCAACTGCATTCGTCACTGTGCTTGCCAGCAGATATACAATAATGACGACAATGGAATAGGACACCAACAAAGGCTCCAGCAGATTGTCCGTCCAGAACTCTCCCCTGATATTCATAATAATATAGAGCAGTAATATAACAGTAAATACCGTAGCAATCGGAACCGTCACATAGGAGATCAGGACCTCCAAAAAACGTGCCGGTGTAATCCTTTTTATCAATACCTCATCCACTTCCTCCGGCTCCCCGGCAGCTCCCCGCGGATATACAGGGATCAGGCTTAAGAAAATCATCGGGAACAAAAGTACAAATACAATATTCGCCGCATGAAGATAGCTTTTGTCTGAGACCTCTACAATCAGTTCATTTGTAGCTGCCAGGATCAATACAACCCCCAGGAATAACACCAGGCTAAACAATACCGCCATGAAAAAGGCCTTAAAGGCTGCCATAAAGCTCTGGTTAAAATTGATCCTTCCTTTAATTGTTGGCACCCATAAAAATGCCATGAATAAACAAAAAAACAACACCATAGTCCTGATACTGATCTTTACATCAAAATCACCATTCCTGATTAAAAGATAATAGATTAATGACAGAACCAAGGATACCGCCATGAAGGAATACCGGATCACAGTTTTGCTAAAAAATCTCTCATATATCATCTGTAAGGTTCCGTAAATAAAAGCTCCTAGTACAAAGCTAAGCACTAATTTACCATAAGGCTCATAATCCCGTTGATGGATCGCTATAACATTCCATGCTGCGGCTAAAAGAAGAAATGCCATTGTAACCGGAAAGCGCAAAGCCGTATCGGCAATCCCCTTTCCTTTCTCCTGTATACTGATAAATAGCTTCATATATACATCCCTCCTC
>JARKQP010000895.1 GCA_029974875.1 Mobilitalea sp. | reverse complement strand
TTCCGCTATGAGAACCTTTTGGATACTTATATTTATTATGGGCAGGCCATGTTTTTGCTGAACGAAAAAAAAGCGTCCCCGCAGGACCGCATTTATTTTTATTCCGGGCATTACTTGTACCATCTATTTAACCAAAGCCGGTTACCGCTCAAGTCCTTCATCCACCCGGATATTAATTACTTAATCCAATATGATGCCAAAAACCATACGGATTATTTAAATACCCTGAGGTGCTATCTTGAGCATAACCGGAATGCCCTGTCTGCCGCCAACCATCTGCATATCCATAAAAGCACCTTCTTTTACCGGATTGGGAAAATCTCCGAATTGGTAAAGATGCAGATCGAGGATTGCAGGCTTTTAGCCGCCTATGAACTTTCCTTTGCCATTATTGATTATATGAAGCACCATGCTTAGGATTTGGATGTCAAATGGGGATTTAGTCTGTGAGGACGTTTAACGCTTGAATCATATCCGGAACCATACCCTGTGAAAGGAGAAGCCATGCACCGAATTACCTTCCTGCAAATACACTATTTTTTAACCATAGCAAAAGTTTTGAATTTTACTGCTGCCGCTAAGATTCTTTTTATATCACAGCCTGCCCTGAGTAAGCAAATCCAGGTGCTTGAGGAGGAGCTGGGCTTTCCCCTGTTAATCCGGAATAAGCGTTCCTGTGCCTTAACCCCGGAGGGGGAGCAGATTTTTAAAGAGTGGGCTGTCATAGAAGAGATGATGATGAATTCAATCTATAACGCCAAGCTGCTGCACCACACGGCCATCGGCCACCTGAATATCGGCTGCACGGATACCTTCCAGATTGGCGAAGCCTTTACCGAATTAACATCCTCCTTCCGGGAAAAATATAATAACATTGATCTGAACCTGGAAAGCTACGGCTTCAAATCACTCCGGGAAAAGCTCAATTCCAGGGAGCTGGATATCATATTTATACCAAATTTTGAGTTGACTAATTTTAAGGATATCGAATGGGTCAATTTCCAGAGGGTCGACCTTGGGATTGCCGTGCCTGTCAGCAACCCCCTTAGCCGAAGGGAGAGGCTTACGGTAAAGGATCTGGAAAATGAACCTTTCATCGTAATCGCTCCCAGTGAATCCACCCTTGGAATCGAAAAAATCAGGAGCCTATGCAATGCCAACGGCTTTGAACCGAGGATAGTGAAATATGCCTCCAATTTAAATTCCATGACCCTGGAGCTGAAAAACGGGGCCGGGGTTACCATCTGCCACAATAAAATTACGGATAAGAAGCTCCGTATCTACGACCTGGAGGAGCAGCCCAGGGACTCTGACATTATTGCCATCTGGAAGCAGCGGAATAAAAGTATGGAATTGGAGCTTTTCAAAAAGGAATTAATAAGATATATAGAACAGACGAGGTCGGAAGGTTGAATGAAAGAAGAT
>JARKQP010000821.1 GCA_029974875.1 Mobilitalea sp. | reverse complement strand
CGCTCGCCTCCTGCTCCGGGGTAATCGCAGCATCTAAGATATAAATTCCCTCTTCCGTATTATAGGGATACATCACGTACAGATAATAAACGTCCATCTGATTTTTTATATTATCGATGGTCTCCTGCATCCTATGGTAATCCTCCGTTTTCCTCAGGGTTTTCCCAAATTCCTCGATCCGGTCGCCATCCAGCACGCTCGCTGTCAGCTTGGCAACAGCGATGGCATTATCGCTGTACCGCTTCATGATGTTCACCTTAAAGCTGGAGCCCGAGACAAGAACAATTGCAATTGAAATAATTGCACTAAATATCAGGAATATCATGACTAATTTCAGTCTTAGCCCAAATCTATATTGCATGAGAACCTCCTTTGTCCGGTAAAGCATCCATCCTCTGGTGATCCTGCTTTCCGTCGGTGCATTTTGTCCGCCGTCCCCTACGGCACCTGAATATTTGTCGTTCCCGGATTAGTGATCTGAATGATTCCACCCCAGTTACAGATCAGCTTCGAAGAATTGTTAAGTGCCGGCTTGTTGGCGATCAGGACCGTAGGTGATCCAGGTGCCCAGGGTGCGCTGGTTACCGGTATGCAGGGCATCGGTGTAAGTACCCCGAGTGCTGCCGCTGTGGCAGAGGCCACCGTCGGGTTTGCCAGGGACTGGCACATGCCAAAGGGCATAATATTCTTCAATGGTATATTGTCCATAATGGTTGCCAGCGGCATGGCAGTCACTGCCTTATTCTCCGGTGTCACCATAAATGCCGAGGGTGCCATCCCAAAGGAGCACTGGCACATCGCTCCGCCGCATACTGCAAAGCCCATAATTTTCTCCTCCTTATCTATCCTATAAAATCCAATTGATTCATTTTTCCAATTTCAAGTGTTATGGCCTTGGTTACGGTGCTGCTGCCCCACATCTCACACTGGCAGCCCACATCCTCATCCCCAAGGTTCCATAGGGGGATAAAATATTCCCCCAGCTCATCCGCCTTGGTCACAAAGACCGGAACGATCTTTGTCCCGACCTTCTTATAGTCCTTCTCCAAAGCCTTATCCATGATATAAACATTATTTTCCCGGTCCTTCGTCGACTGGACGTGGACCAGCTCCTGGCCTTTATTGTTTATGGAAAGGATTTTTCCGTCCAGGTCGCTTTTCTCCGGGTTAAATATCTGTATTTCTTTTTGGTCCCTATCCCTCTCATAGTCATAGAGCAGACGGAAATGTTTCTGCGTGTGGCTGCAGAGGATCCTGACCTCGCTTCCCGGCTCCGCCCGTCCAAGGAGCGACGTGGTTCCCTGGGGCAGTGGATAGCGGCGGCTCGGCTTTAAACGTATTTTTAATACCGGATCCCTTCCGCCCAGGGCTTCCAGGTCAACGAGCCTCTGCTCCGGCGCATACCGGTCACTTTTTACCGTCAGGGCAGCCATCCTCTGGCTTAGGTTTAAGAACACATAATATCCCTCGGATTTGCGCACAGGCCTGGCTGCACCCTCCACAGACACCAGGATGCCGCTATCTTTTAGGACACGGCCCGTATAGTCATCCAGCACCAGGACCGCAAGGGATGCCCTTGTCCTGATATGGTCACATACCTTATACTCCATCCCACATTACTCCTTTACGATAATATCCATATCCACCACTCTCTGTACATCCTTCGTCTTGGAGGATTCCAGCTCTACCGGCGCAACTCTGTAAAACAGTGATAATTTGTAGGCCTTATTTGGCACGGACCATACCTTCTGCTTTTCCTCCATGCTCATCTGCAGCAATTCGATATTCAGGGCATAATCATTGTCCTTGGTGATGGGCACATATGTGGACGCATCCAGCAGGCTATGGTCTGACAGGATCTGGACCACCCTTCCCAGGAGCTTTTGCTCCTCCGCTGAACGGAACTTGACATCCCCGTTGGAATAGGCCGTAATCATATAATACAGGGACAGAAAGGTCGACGGATACTTTTGTGACCTGGAATCCACGTTGACCATGGTGCTGCGCCTGACCTCCTCGCACTCCCTGATGTCATATAGATA
>JARKQP010000714.1 GCA_029974875.1 Mobilitalea sp. | reverse complement strand
CAATATTAATTATATCCGAGGGCTTTTCTATCACTTCAGCAGAAAATTCCTGGAGCTGCTCCAGATAACGGTTTCTAAGTTCCGGGGCATTCTGGGTAGCCGCTATGCTCTGTCCTACCTCACTGACTGCTGACGCTTCTTCCACATAGAAGCCCATTTCATCACAAAGCTCCAGGAATTTTCTGCTGAAGGGATAGAAAAGCCCTCGGATATAATTAATATTGGCTGCCTGAAAAAGCTCCAGCTCCTTCCTCACATCCCGTTCCGGCTCTGTGGCAAGGGGTTCCCGGTAGCAGATGCCGCGCAATTTCAAAGGACGGTGGTTCCAGTAGATATTGCCTCCCCTGTTCTCCAGATGACGAAAACCAACCATCTGATTTACTTCCTCCAGTATCTTCCCGTTACTTTTCAGCACCAGACAAAAATGGTACAAATTTGGATGCTCGCTGTCCCAAAGCCTTACCTCCGGGCATTCCACGGAAAAATCACCGCTGCCAGAGGCGAACACCTCCTCTTCTCCAAGTCTTTTACTGAGAACAACCTTGCCTTCAGAATCCTTAAGAACTGCTTCCAGCTCATCCGCCAGCTGCTCATGGTTTTCCAGTGAATACTGTACCTTTAGCTGCATGCGGCCATTCTCATTCTCTTTCGTCTGAACATTAAGGCAACTGACATAAGCCCTAGGCAAAGCCACCACATAGATACCGCGCAGTATTCCGGCGGTCTGGTACGGACTCAATTCCCCTTCCCTGCCCTTCAGGATAAGCGTGATCAACAGTTCCTCCTTATCCGCCTCCTCCTTTGTGATGTCGCAGTCCCACTGCGTATAGCTTCCGTAATGACGGCGGATCTCCTTCCCATCGACAGAAACCTGTGCCTCACAGCCAACGCTGTCCATCAAAAGCCTGATACCATAGTCCCGGAACTCCCCTGGAATAGTAAGCTTCCCATGGTAAATCAAGCTTCCGTCCTTCTCTTCCGGTCGGTTCCAGTGGATGTTTGCTGCCTGAACCGGTGCTTCGAGCTGCTCCGTCCTCGCCGGAAGAGGCGGAACTAATCTGGCATAAGTCATTTTCTCCTCCATTTTTCCTCCTACCTTTCATATAGTTCAACCCTTGATAAAATTCCTACGGGTCTTAAACCGTAACTTTCACTCCATTCGCTGCCTGTTGTACGGTAGGAATCCGGGCCATACCACATGTATTCCTCATTACAGTTATGAAGTGTTCCAAAACCATTAAAACGGTTGCCATAGAGTATGATATCCAGCTTATGCAGCCCCCTCTTTAGCTTACCCAGCTTTAACCTGTGCGGTGCAAAGGCAATCAGCCCCATATCCTCACCATCAAGACAAACTCCCAGCACCGGAGAAGAGAAATGCGGAACAGCTATTATTACCTCTTTCTCCTGCGAAGCAGCTTCGATATTAAAATGATAGGTAAGGTTGCCTGTATAGAAAGGGAGTCCCTGCCTTGTGATATCGCCAAATTCCAGCTTTGAAGGAGCCTCTGTAAGGACAGCCAAAGAACCTCTGACTGCCACCCCGAAATCACCCAAAAGATATATATTTTCTAAATTTGTTTTTCTCCAGAATGGGATTTTAAGTATCAGGTGGTTGATCCCCTTCTTTATTTCAGGCAGAGGAAGCGTTGTAATGAAGGTATCCACATAATATCCGGTTTTATTTGCTTTTACCCTTTCTCCGTTAAATGTAATTTCCGCATTTTCCGGCCGTTCCACTGCAAGCTGTGCATCCTTTACTTCAAGCTCTGATTCAAATTCATAGTAAAGAGTCACAAAATTCTTGATATCCTCTTCATCCGCAATTCTCCAGGGCTGCTTATAGGCATCCTGTCTGGGCGGCAGACCAAGCAGGGTACGGATTTCATTGTCAATCCTCAAGATTTCATTTCTCGGCTGCATTTCACCGTCATTGAACTGATACCTTGCATAATCGAGAAGCATTGCATTAGGTTCAGAAAGAGTAAAGCCCTCGGGATGATAGAAGGTTTTTGCCACTATCTCATCCTTTGCGACCGTCTCTTCCTTTACCACCGTCTCTTCCCCCGGGTTGCTATCCATAAGCTTAAGGAGTAAGCTATCCTCCGCATAAAGACCCATCGGAAACAAGGTGTCTCCTTTTTTGTGTTCCACCGACAGCTCTGCCTTGCTTCCCTTTAACGTATCATACAGGAAGACCCGGTAGGTTCCTTTTAAACGCAGCTGATACTCTTCCGGTATGTCTATACGGTTCTTCTTCTGGTTTACATGGCAGATAAACAGCCATCTGCAGTTGTTGTCCTGCCTCAGCTGATAAAACAGATTATCTGACAGCTTTCCGTTCCTATAGCGTACTTCAATCAAGCGGTCTTCCTTCAGAGAATCTAAAAGCTCCTCCCTGTTAAAGGAGATTCTAACAGAACGGTCGGCCAGCTTCTGAGCACGATCCGATACCTTAGCATCTACAAGCTTAGGGACTCTTCCCGCAAAGATTACTTTGCCGCCCTGTAAAGCAAAGGCCTCAAGCCGTTCCAATGTGGTACTGCGGATTATCCTGCAGTCCGGGACGAGGATTGTATCATATTCCATCTCACCTACCCTAAGCGGTGCTCCGGGTGCAGCGCACTGCACCGGCAGGAGGGCTTCGGATATCAGGTCAAAGTCAATCATGCCATAGAGCAGCCATTGCATCAGATTCTCGTAATTCGCATCCAACTGATCCCGTACCGTCTGAGTCTGATCATTGGGGCCATAGGAAATCCAGAAGGATTCAATGGGGTGGATAACCCCCACCTTTACAACAGCCTTACCACGGGTTAAAGCCGTATTTACTCTTGCAAAATGATCCTCTATGTAGGAATAGGTTTCATACCAGGGAGACTGATAGCTAATGGATGCCGGCCAGTCTCTTTTTGCTTCGCCCTCCATTGACATAAATGCAAGATGGGGTGTCCGGATGGTAACTCCAAGAGCCGCCTGCCAATCCCCCTGGAGCTTATGGCCCTTATAGCCGTAATCCCAATGGGTAACACCATAAAGCTCACTGATAACACCTTCTCTCCCGTTCTGTCTTGCCACACTGACCGCCTGTTTTGCCGTTGAAAATTCCTTCTGGTCACAGAGGATGTCGATTCCCGGAAGCTGAAAGCTGCGGTAGCAGCGCATTGCTTCACCCAGGGCAAGAGTCTGGGAAAATAAAGTACGTTCCGAAAGGAAATGTCCGGTCAGGGCTATCTTATGCTTCTCACACCATTCCCCAATTGTATCGGAGTAAGCGGATACAAAACGCTCTGTCAAATGATCATGATAATGGTACCGATGGCTGGATATCTTCCCGTCAGGAAGCTCCCATAAAATCTCCGGCAGTACATCAAGCAGTTCTACCTGATACCGGGCTTTGAAGGTATCGGAAAAATCATCGGTATAGACCAGGGTTACATCTCCCGCAGCTTCCGCAAAGGGCAGGGTCATCTTACCCTTTACATGGGGCTCATCGGTAAAAATAGCCGGAATTGCTTTGCCGAACTCATCACCGACTGTCTTATAATACTGCTCGTGTGTAACTTCGATAAAGCGCTCTACCGCCTTTTTATTCAGGGCATCAAGATAGGTCTGGTCGTTAAACCAGGGGCTTTCCTCTGCAAGTACCAGGTAAGCATACCAGACTTTACCGCAGCCTTTTTCCTCCTGTGCCGCATCGTCCGCTTTCTCGTGAGAAAGATGTCTGTAATCGGAAAGATAACCGTTCTCCAGAACTACCTGATAAGCCGTTACATAATATCCTGCCGGCTTTTTCCCGCTTTGGATCTGGTAAAGAAACTCTTCCCTGTCCTTACACATTGCAGTCTTTTTATTACGGGTCAAAACAAGATGTCTGGAACGAAACTCCATATCCTCTGTTACAATACCGCCTGCCGCACCGGAGGGATAACGATCTTCGTCATAAAGCCAGGTCAGCATTCCCATTTCTTTCGCTTTGTCACAGGCGTACCTGATATACTCCAGATATTCCTCTCCCATATAAGGAGTTGCCAAACCTGTACGGGGATGAAGATGTGCGCCCCCAAAGCCCATTTTTTTAAATACCTCCAGCTGTTCGTCAATCAGCTCCTTCGTAATCTTACAATTCCAGGACCAGAAAGGCGTGCCGCGGTACTCACTTGTCGGCTGACGAAACAGCTCGTCGCTCAGTTCCTGCTGATTTTTATTTTTATATAACATAATAATAGCCATACCTTTCATCAAAGCCTGCAAACTTTGAGCAGCAAGCATATATTTGTGTGTTAATGTTTTTTTATAACTTCAGTAAGAGATAGGGATTGCGTAAATATCCCAGTGAAGTTACGGGTTGCCAGGCTTATATAGTCAGCCGGAAACCTAAATACAAATACTTCTCAGAAACCCTCACTTCATATCGAGGATTAAATTATGGGGAATTCACGATAAATCACAGCTACATCAAAAGGCGCAAGGGTCAGCATCTCTGCTACTGCTTCGCCGGTAATAAGATTTTTACCCGGTTTAACCAAGGTAAGCTTTTGAGCCTTATCACTGAAATTCAGATAGAATTCAAAGCATTCCCCACTTCTTAAACGGCTGTGGTATTCCACTCCCTCGGGAAGGGAAACCGCTTCTATCCCAGCCTGTTCCCAGACCTTTTTAAGCAATGCTTCCATCCCATCCTCTCCTATCCTGGTACCCACGTAATACGCATGCCCTTTTCCATATGAATTTACCGTAACGGTAGGAGTACCGCCGTAAAAATCCCGGGTATATTCTCCGAGTATCTTTGCTGTCTGAGGTCTTATAATTTCACAGTAGTCAAAGGCATGGTAGTCTCCGTGGATGAATTCCGGCCGGAAGGAGACTGCGTTCGTATCCTTCGGATACAGAGTATCAATTTCCTCCGTATATAAGCCAAACAGCTCTGTCAGGCCATCACCGGGAAAGCCTCCCAGCCAGCACAGGGTATTTTCATTCACATAACCGGTCAGATAGGTCGCCACAAGGCTGCCGCCATTAGCCGTGAATTCCTTTAGCTTGTCAGCCGTACCCGGCTTCAGCAGATACAGCATCGGTGCTACAAGCACCTTATAATCTGTAAAATCCGCATCGGAGGATATCACATCCATCTCAATGCCGTGCTTTATAAAAAGCCCATACAGAGCTCGGCAGGTTTCCTCATATTTCTTATCCTTACTAAGTCCTGCCATGTCTTCAATTGCCCACCAGTTATTCCAGTCAAATATCATGGCTGCCTGGGGCTTTACAATACTTCCTGCAACAGGCTGCAGCCTTTTAAGGAGTTTTCCAACCTCCTCCACCTCTTTAAAGACCCTGGTATCACTTCTTCCCAGGTGATCCATAACGGCTCCATGGTACTGTTCATAGGAGCCTCTGCCCTTTCTCCACTGGAAATAGCCCACCATGTCGGAACCGCAGGCTACTGCCTGAAGGCAGGAAAGCTTGTGGGTCCCCGGCCGTTTCAGCTTATTATAGGGATGCCAGTTAACGAGGCTTGGTACGCTCTCCATCAGAAGAAAGGGCTTATCTTTTTTAAAGGAGCGCATGATGCTGTGGTCAAAGGAGGCTCCATTGGCAGTCTTTACTGCCGCCTCATAATCATTGTCCCACTCCGGGTAGCTGTCCCAGGAAATAAGATCCAGTTCCTTCGCCATTACGGAATAATCCAGAGCTTTATAAAGGCGCATAAAATTAGTTGTAACCGGGATATCCGGCGTGAATTTACGAAGAAGCTCTATCTCAAATTTCATATAATCCGTCATATTCCAGGTATTAAACCGTTTCCAATCCAGATTGAGTCCATGAATGGAGCTTTCTCCGTTTGAATATGGTGGCTCAATCTGATCAAAGCGGTTAAAACGGTGGCTCCAGAAGGTGGTCCACCACTCCTGATTCAATGTTTCGATGTTGCTTTGATATTTATTTTTTAAAAACTCCTGAAAGCGTTCTCTGCAAAGCTCACAATAGCATTCACCGCCCAGTTCATTGGATATATGCCACAGAAGAAGCACCGGATTCTTTCCGAATTTCTTTGCAAGCTTCTGAACTATCACCCCTACCTTTTCCCTGTACTTTGGCGAGGACATACAATGGTTGTGGCGGACTCCGTGATGGTTACGGATCCCGGTGCGACTCACTCTCATGGCTTCCGGATATTTCTCATCGAGCCAGGCCGGCCTTGCACCGGAGGGTGTTGCCAGTATGGTAAAGATACCATTCCGGTAAAGGTTATCCATGATACCTTCCAGCCAGTCAAAATGAAATTCCCCTTCCGACGGTTCATAGACCGACCAGGAGAAAACACCCAGTGTAACCACATTCACGCCCGCCTGTTTCATGAGACGGATATCCTCTTCCAGGATATCCGGACGATCAAGCCACTGCTCCGGGTTATAATCTCCTCCGTGTAAGATTTCATCTGTTTTCTCAAATAGGGTTTTTTGGTTCATAAGAGTCATCCTCCTGATTTTAAGACTGCTTTTTTAATACAAGTACATCTCTTGCCCCAATTGTAGTCTGTCCGCTCACCGTTTCATCTGTCAGTAAATTAAGCAGGACATCACTTCCAAAGTCTACCTTGGCGGCAAAGCTGTTGTGGTTAATGGCAAATACAACACTATTCTCTTTATTTACACGGTTTGTTATCTCTATATTGGCGTCGGAAGGGTAAACCGGCTGAATATCAGCATCTTCGCATACCTTACCGAAGAAATCAGCTAGGAAGGCATCCTCTGGCTGGGTGCCGATATAATATGCCTTGCCCTGTCCATAGGAATTTACGGTAAGACAAGGGTTATTCTCATAGAAATCCTTTCCGTATACAGCTAGGGTCTCTGCTGTGTTTGTGTGCAGGATGTCGCAAAGGAAGCTGCACTCATAGCTTTTCTTTAAACCGTCAGCAGCCTCCGATACCAGCATCAGATTACGCTCTTCCGGATACAGTGCATCCGTCTCTTCTACCCAGATACCAAGGACATCTTTTAATCTGCCTGGATATTCCCCAAAGATGCAGCGGTCATTTTCATCGGCAAGGCCGCTCATGGTTGTCGCTACAAAGGTACCTCCGTTTTTCACGAATTCATTAATCCGCTCTGCTACCCCTTCCTTCATCATATAAAGCATTGGCGCTACGATCAGGGAATAGCTGCTTAAGTCTGAGTTTACATTCAGGATGTCAACGGGAATGTTCTTATCAAATAATGCTTTATAATAGCCGGATACAGTCTTAAAATAGTCCATATCCTTGCTGGGTCCGCTGGACAGCTCCAGCACCCACCAGTTATTCCAGTCGAATAAGATACCGGTCTTTGCCTGAATCCTGCCTTCCAGAAAAACATCCCCCAGCTTATCAAACTCACTTCCCAGCTGTGCACACTCACGGAAAACCCTTGTATTATCATGTCCTGCATGAGTGATGACAGCACCATGGAATTTCTCCTGGCCCGCAACAGACTGGCGCATCTGGAAGAACATACAGGTATCCGCCCCGTGAGCCAGTGCCTGGTAGCTTAATAATCTGACTTCACCCGGACGTTTTAATTTGTTATAGGGCTGCCAGTTCTGCTGGTTCGGGGATTGCTCCGTCATCATATAGGACTGGCCTCCCTTAAGCCCCCTCATAATGTCATGCTTCAGGGCAACAAAGCTCTTATCATCCTTCGGCCCCGGATAATTGTCCCAGCCCACAATATCCATATCCTTAACCATCTCAAACTGGTCCAGTTTCCTGAT
Source organism: Mobilitalea sp. (assembly GCA_029974875.1). The sequence continues at coordinate 13,583 of JARKQP010000714.1, read as the reverse complement.
ATAGCCAGACATATTGGTGGAAACCGGTATCTCGGGCGTATATTGCTTTAACACCTGATATTCATTCAGGAAGCATTCTCTGGTTGAATCAGTTACAAAGCGCATATAATCCAGCTGAATGGCCGGCTGATAACGGTAATCATCATTCAGCTCCGTGGGAAGCGTGATTTCTTCAAAACTATAAACAGTTCTCCCCCAGAAAGCCGTATTCCAGCGTTCGTTTAAATTCTCAATCGTCTTATAACGCTTTTTCAGCCACAGGCGGAATTTTGCCTGACAGGTGGGACAATAGCAATAAGTTCCATATTCATTGGCAACATGCCATACGGCAAGTGCAGGATGCTTTCCATAACGTAGTGCCATCTCCTTCGCAATTGCAGCGGCACGCTCCCTGTATTTTAAACTGTTCACGCAGAAAAACACACGCATACCATGCGTCCTCTTTCTACCCTGGATATCCACGGGAAGCACCTCAGGATATCTTGTGGAAAGCCAGGCCGGCTGAGACGTAGTAGGTGTCGCAAGGCATACATGGATTCCACTTTCCCAAAGCTTATCAATAATCCGGTCAAGCCAATCAAAATCATATACCCCCTCCTCCGGCTCCAGCTTTGCCCAGGAGAACACCGGAAGCGTAACCAGATTAATCTTCGCTTTCTTAAACAGTTCCATATCCTGCTCTATTGTCACATCATCCCACTGATCCGGGTTATAATCTCCGCCATAATAAATTTTTTCTGCCCTAATCATAACTTCCTCCAATTAATCTTAATAAATACCCGATCTTAATAAATACCCGGGTACGTAAAAACATCTTTCACACTCTTTATCTTTTCCACTCTCATGATTAGCCCTCCAAAAGTCTTCTTCATACTAACGCGGTGAATGAGGGTGTAGCTATATCCATCTGGGCGCAGACCGGGCCTCCCGTGATTGCCTGCACTTGGTAATCACGGGATGTTAAAGGCAAGCCCAGGTGGATATAGCTACACCCTCATTCACCTCACAGCCTAAATCTTGCCCTGCACTTGGCAATCATGGGATGTTAAAGGCAGTCCCAGGTGGATATAGCTACACCCAGATCCACCTCACAGCCTAAATCTTGCCCAAATCTTTTCTACATCTTCCAATAAGGGGGATGCTTTTCAAGCATCCCCCTAAACAAAAGCATGTTCAAATAATTATTTTCCGATAGAGGAAAGATCAGAATTGTCCTGAAGCATCTTCATTTTTTCATCAAAATCAGAAACCTGGCTCTTAACACCATCTACATATTGCTGCCATGCAGTATCATCATTAATATTTAATTCACCTGTAATAAACTTTAACCCATTTTCTTTGGCGAATAATTCACAGTTTGTAGTTAACTCAGCTTTCTCTGTAGCCTGTTTGTCTGTCAGGTTAAGTACCGGAGGACGGTCAAAAGGAGATACGGATTCTGTACCGCCGATCTTGCCGGATTCATACCAGTACTTACTCTCATAGTAACCATCCGTAGGATTCCACCAAGGCTCCGTAGGAATCTGTTCTGTCATAGCTTCAAAGGTCAATGGTGTAAAAGGAATACCGGTACGGCAGGCGGAAGAGGACATGATACCATAGTTAGCTGCTGCCTGTACGGGATCTTCTGCCTTTAGGATCACATCTGTAAAGCTGTGGTCGCCGCCGGCATCAACGGTATAGGTTTCATCCTTAATACCCCAGTTCATCATTTCGATCATTTCATCGGAGTATTGATAGTCAATCATCTTGACAATCCACTCAGGATATTCGGTATCTGCGGAGATAATGATACCCATATTGTTGTTCAGGGATTTTCCAGGCTGTCTGGAGCCCCATTTCCAAGGTGTACCATAGGTATCATTCTTAGGAAGGAAGGCAAGACCCCACTGCATACCATCTACCGTAGACTGGGTATTCCACATGCGGGCCATACCAGACCAGAGGGTAGGCTGAATTACATTGCTTCCTTTTACCGCTTTTTCTGTTGCAGTAGCCCCATCATCCGTACCAAATTCAGGATCAATATAACCTGCAGTATACAAGCCGTTCAGGTACTTTAACATTTCCCTGAAATTATCCTCGATAGGACCGAAGGACCACTGTTCCCCGTTCCAGTAGGTCGTATCCCAGGTATGGAAGATACCTACGAAACCGCGGTAGAACGCATAGTTCTTATCAGAGTTGGACATAACATATTTTGCATCAATTTTGCCCTGGTCAATTAAGTCCTTAACGTCGCTGCATAGCTTATTAAATTCATCAAGGGTTGTGGCAGGCTTTAGGTTGAACTTATTCAGTAAGTCAAAACGGTAAGCAAAAGCGGTAAAGGATTGTGCACCTTCAATATTTTCCGGATTTACAAAACCGTCCATGAAGTAATATGCGGAACCGTTAGCATTGAAGGCATATTTCTCCCCGCCGTTCGTATTCTTGATAAACTCAGGATAATACGTCATGTATTGCATGTACTTGGAAATATCAAGCACAACACCGTCTGCGCCGTATTCATTTACCAGCGTTCCCTGTGAATATGTAGCCACATCCGGAAGGTCGCCTGACTGAAGCAATACGGGCTCATTTGTTTTATAATCCATCCAAGGGGTAATATTCCAGGTGATGTCCAGCTTGCAGCCCAGATAAGCTTCCATCATCCTCTGCCATTCTTCCTGTACCTTTGTTCCCTGGGCATCTGTGGCAAAGTTAGCTGTTTTAACCGTAATGGACAGCGTATTATTCGGTAATTCAGGTAATACTGCTTCCCCTGCATCCTGTGTAGGCGCCTTTGTTGCTCCCTCCGTTGTCCCAGTATTGTCAGTTTGCTGGGTGGTGTCTCCACTCTTACTTTTACAGCTGATAAAAAATGTCATGCACATAACCACCAGCATAAGTAATGCGAAAATTCTTCTTTTTTTCATAGTTTTCTCCTTTCTAATTTCGATAATATTTATGCGATTTCTTTTGCAAAAAATCTGTACATGAGCCTGCCCTTATTGAACAGGTCCAGGTAGTTCTAACCTTTCACCGCGCCAATCTGAACGCCCTGTGCAAAATATCTTTGAATAAACGGATAAACCAGCAGGATCGGCCCTATCGTTGCTATAATGCAGGCATACTGCACATTCTTCGGATTGATAATGCCCTTTTGCATCATTTCATTGACACCATCAAAGGTCCCGCCCGCCGCACCTGAAGCAAATAATATTTGACGTAAAATCATCTGGATTGGCTGTTTTGCACTATCTTTAATATAGAGCAGCGCGTCAAAGAAGTTGTTCCATATTGCTACTGCGGAGAACAAACCAAAGGTAGCATAAAGCGCTTTGGAAAGCGGCATATAAATTTTAAACAAGATCCTGAGATTGCTTGCACCGTCAACCATGGCGGCTTCCCGTATTTCCGATGAAATTCCCTTGTAAAAGGCCCGGTAAACGAAAACATTATAGGCTGAAACCGCATTCGGAAGCACCAGGGCCCATATTGTATCGATCATATGAAACTTCTGCACCGCAAGATAGGTTGGAACTGTACCGCCTGAGAATAGCATTGTAATCAATAAAATAATGGTTAAGGGCTTTCTGAATACAAAATCGTTGATCATTAGCGCATATGCAATCATTGAGGTTAGAAGCAAATTGATAGCCGTACCTACAACTGCATAAATAATCGTATTTTTATATGCAATCCAGACATTGTTCTGTCCGAAAACAATTTCATAGCCCTTGAAATTAAATTCCTTTGGCCACCAGGTTACGGCACCCATACTTATCATCTTGCTGCTGCTGAGCGAAATGGCTATGACATTGATGAACGGGTAAATCATGACAATTGAAATACCGATCATAAAAACCACAAGAATAACGTCGAAGGTATAGCTACCGATATGTATCTTATTCCTTACTTTTTTGTTCTGTCTGTTATCCATCTATATTACCTCCATGCTTTCCTTTACCACAGGCTGTTTTCCGGGTTAAGCTTTCTTGTAATGGTGTTCGAGCCATATACCAGAATCATGCTTGTGATTGATACAAATAAGTTAACGGCTGTCGCATATTCAAATTGGCCTTGCAGGACACCAATCCGGTATACATAGGTGCCAATAACATCAATCAAGCTTCTGTTCGTATCATTCTGCATTAACAATACCTTGGTATAATCTGACTGAAGGACATTACCCACATTGATAATCAGCAGGATTGCAGTTGTCGGCATGATGGTCGGCCATGCGATATTCTTAACCTTCTGCCAGCGGTTTGCACCGTCGATATTCGCAACATCATACAGGGTGGTATCAACATTGGATAAAGCGGCCAGATAAATAATGGAACCCCAGCCCATTCCGTGCCATACCGCGGACCCTACATACATCAGCAGGAAGTATTTATCGCCTGCGTTCATATTAACCGGTGCAAATCCGAAGAAGTGGCGGATAACATTGAACAAACCATCCGTGGATCCAAAGCTGTTCAGCATACCGGCAATTACCACTACGGAAATAAAATACGGGATATAGGAAACTGTCTGCACCGCACTCTTGAAGACCTTTCCTCTCAATTCGTTCAGCAGGAGGGCAAATATAATCGGAGCCGGAAATGTAAACAGCATTGTGACGACACCGATCTTGATGGTATTCCAGATAAGATTTCCGCAGTCCACATAATTGAAAAAACGGATAAAATTATTAAACAGCGGCTCCTCCCAGGGACTGCCCCAGATACCCATTTTCGTTTTGTAATCCTTTAAAGCGATCAGAATTCCATACATGGGATAGTATTTAAATAAAGCGATGAGAATGGTGGCCGGTAAAGCTAATACAACCAGCTCCTTCTGTCTCCATGCCAGTTTAAAAAATCTGTTCATCCTCTGCCCAACCGGTAATTTTGAATTAACCGCTTTGCTTTTTTTATTCTTCATACTTATTTTCCTTTCCAGTATTGTTTGCAACCGCTTTTACCTGCCCGGATTCTTCTGACCAGCGGGTTTCTTCTGCGATGGGATAATTATGATGAGATAATTATATGGTACATTTACATAGTTTTGAATGTAGATTGCTTATACTTTTTATGCAAAATCTTCATACATTTTAAGGCTGATATAATTTTTTTACATACTGTTTTATAAAAATTACATATCCCCGGAAATCCCTATACCGCCAGGGAGCTTTTTCATTAATAAAAAAGATGACCCCGCCTGCCATTGTGAACCAACAACAGAAAAAGTCATCTTTCTATATACAGATCTCCGGATACAAATATCTGATAAATGCGGGAGGAAACCATACTAATAATTATCAGTTGTTTTTTAAAAGAATCTCGGTAACTTCCCTTAATGTCATATCATTTCCTACATTTCCCGGGAAAATAATAAAGGGAATGTCAGGAAATTTGCTGCTTCTATCCGTCTCCCATACCGGAATTCCCGGTTTGACCTGCCCAAGTACCCTTGCCCGCTTTACCTTCAGTGCTTTTACGCCGATATCGCTGGAGGTATTGCCGCCCTTCGCCAGAACAAAGCTTGGAGTCACTGTTAATCTGCCAACAATCTGACAGACTGCCTCCGATAGCCTGACAGACCGCAGCAGGGTATCCTCTTTTGATTCCCCCGCAATGTTTTGCAGGGTACGGTTGGTATAGATTACTACCGTAATTCCTTTCCCGATACAGTTTTCTGATTCCTCTACTACCCGTCTGAGCTCTCTTTCATAGGCCTCCGGCTTTGTGGAATGCTCCGGGTTGAATTCAATTAGCCGGACATTTTCCAGGCCTTTTAGCTGATCCAGCTGCCTGGTCGCCTTTTTCGTATAGGAGCCAACTACGATGATGCCGCCGGTGGAACGGTCCTCCTTGATCATTTCCTTCCTGGTCAGCAGAGGCTGATCACTAATCCCGCCCAATACCTTGACAAAGGAAGCTGCACTGCGGAACATAAAATTGCGCCCGGACGCCATGGTGCGGAGCAATGCAATACAGAACACCTTTACATCGATATAATCGATGGCATTGACGATGATTTTAGTAAAATCCCCTGCGGAGCAAAGCAGGGAGGTTATCTTATCCAGCTCCATGCGACGCAGGCTTTCCAGGGAAATGGATATGGTATCCTCAGCCGTATAGTCACCGTTTGTCTTTTCTTCAATGTAATCACACAGGTTCGAGGATTGATATCCAAAGGTCTTATCCTTTGCAAATTCTGTCTCACCAACCGGAACCAGGCTTCCTCCCTCATCTACATAATGGATGTCATCTATGGTATATCTGCCGCCTTCTTTAAAAAACGGAAATAAAATCTCACCGTCAATGACAATGCGGGATTTGCTCTCCACCACCTGCTTAACCAGCTCGGTTTCCAGAGGATAATGCCCCCTCAGCGTAGAATCGCTCCGGCTGATAATCATAAAGTCCTTGCCGGTTTCCAGTGCGGCATTTATTACATTGTTTGTTAATTCCAGATGGATTTTTGTTGTCTGGTTATCCGTCATAGCCCTCGAGTTCGTCAGAAGATAAAACATGGAATTATTATCTAACAGCCCATGCTTGATGCTTTCCACCGACCAGTCCGTATATACGAACACGTCGTGGACAGTCTGTATTCCCGTAGGGTCATCGTCTAACACGACAAATTTTTTTTGATTTTTGCTTTGTTCGACTTCCAATAGCTTATCTATCAGCTTTTCATCCAGTTTCAGCTGTGAAAGCCTTGCATTTACCTCATCTAATAACATGCATTCGCCTCATTTTTATCTAAATTATTTTATTGCCACTGTATTATTTTCATTGCCACTGTTGCTGCATAAAAATTTTAATATCAACTCATCTTTATTGCTGGAAATAGAGTACATTTTCTTATAAAATAGCATATTTAGCTATAAATTCCCATGAAATATTCTCATAATTGTATGTATTTTTCTCATATTTCATCAAAGGGTTTATCCGATGCCACTGCTATGGTGCGGAATTCCCCAAATACCTCAGTCGGATCATCTTTCTGGCGCGGCCTTGTCGCACAGTAAAAATGGTACAGCCTATCGTTATAATAGAAGATGGAAGCCTTATGGGCATGATTTTCATCAATCTCTCCCGGCCTTCCATGACTGATAACCGGCAGCTCAACCTTTTCCCAATCAACCAGGTTATCCGAAATGGCAAGACCCTCCTGTGCGTGTCCCTGATCATAACCAAAATAAAAATTCAGCCAGCGGGCCCCATCCTTAACGATATAAGGGTCGGACAAAAATCGGCCGTCCCAGGCGCCGGGAGTTACCCTAAGTAACGGATTGCCCGCGCAGCGCTCCCAGTGGGACAGATCCTTAGAGCTTGCCATGCCGGTCTGTTCAATCCACCTTTTCTCCGTATTTTTCGCATTATAGAACATATACCAGGTAGCTTCATGGTTGATGATGCAGGCCTTATATAAACCTCCCTTTTCCCAGTCCTCTCCATCCTCCCAGGAAAAAACAGGTGTACCCAGCCGATGCCAGTCAAGGAGCTCTTCATCCTCTGTCCAAGCCAAACTGATCATAGCCGGACCTTCCTCATAACCGGCTGACGGATACGAATGGTATACCAGCCAATACCTCCCGTCTATCTTCTTCAACCTCGGGGTATCATATAAATTATCACTCTCTTTTATCATCCAGGTAGCAGCTGCTCCTATCCTATCCCAGCGGCTGCTTTCCAAATCCCTCCCAAGTATTATCCCCTTGTGTTTCCAGTGAAGCAGATCCTCACTGACCGCAAGTGCCGACTGATATCCCTTCCCGTCATAGCCCGTATATAGCATATGAAACTGATTATTATGTAAAAACACAAACGGAATATCGACAGATTTTTCATCAAAAGCACCCTGTATTCCAGAGCCTGTAAGCACAGGCTCCGGATACTTATATGGTGTCAGATATGACTGTATTCTTCTATCATCCAATTTTATCATTCCTACCTCCATTCTGTTAAATACAACCTCTATCCCTACTGAACACTTTTTATATAAAACTATGATATAATTCACCCGACACAAGGCTTCATTAATACTAACGCGGTGAATCTGAGTGTCTCTATATCCATCTGGGCGCAGACCGGGCCTCCCGTGATTGCCTGCACTTGGCAAGCATGGGATGTTAAAGGCAAGTCCAGGTGGATATAGAGACACTCAGATTCACCTCACTGCCTAAATCCCATTTAACTCTCAAATCATAATATTGCATCCCCAATTATAAGAGTATAGCTTCCGTCCCTGTAATACGTATCACATGCCCCCCAGAGCCCAAATGCAGCTCAGCAGCATCAAATTCATTAACAAAAACACCGGTAGCATTGGCCGGGATCTGTATTTTCACCACAATAACCTCATCCTCCCTTTCCCAAAAAACCGAAACCTTCCCATAAGGATGCATTGTCCAGGCATTGACATAATCACACCCTTTCGCAAAATGAGGCTTAATCTGAATTTCCTCCAAGGTTCTGTAACTGCGGATCCCATTGATTCCGGCAAGGCCGCAGTAGAACCACTCCTCAATGCTGCCCAGCATAAAATGATTCTGCGACCCGTGAGGTCTGTCAGGCCAGGGTCCGTCCCATTCCTCTGTCAGTGTCGTGGCTCCGCATTTTACCTGATAGCCATAACCCGGTTTGTCCGTCACATTGGCCATGGTATCGATGATATTGCTTTTACCGAAGCCCGTAAGAGCCTCCAGCACATAGGGATGACCGATATCTCCGGCCGTGGTTGCATATCCCCTTGCCTTGATATCCTTCACCAGATAATCCAGAACCTTCTGTTCATTTTTCTTATCAACCAAACCAAATACCAGACTCATGGCCTGCGCTGCCTGGCTTCCGGTGGCGTAGCGCCAGGTCTGGCCGTCAAAGAACTGCAGATTATATTCCTCATATACGGATTTCTTCAGTCCATGATAATAAGCTTCATCCTCCTTGTTTCCCAGCAACTTCGCCACCTTCTCCATAATCGTGAGATCATAATAATAAATGGCCGTTGCAACTACCGGAACCGGTGTATTCTGGGAATGCGGCGTATTCGGCCCGATATCAAGCCAGTCTCCCAAGCCATGATGAAGGACATGGTGATGGGTTTTCTTTGTCAAATACGCCAGATATTTTTTCATTGAACCATAATACCGCTCCAGCAATGTGGTGTCACCGTATCTGAGATAAACGTACCAGGGGTTGATGATGCTGGCACTTCCCCACTCCGGTGAATCTATAAAGCCCTCATGGTATCCGAAAATAATATATTCCGGACTGATATCCGGAACCAGCCCGTCTTCCCGCTGGGCATCCTCCATATCCATTTCAATCTTTTTATACAGATTATGTACGTCATAATTATACATAATTGCCGGTCCGATCAGATGGGTCTGTTCCAGCCACGCCAGCTTTTCCCTGTGGGGGCAGTCTGTCAGATAGCTCTTCATATTGCTCAGGATAGCCTGCCGGATAATCCGGTGTATCTGATTGAACAAGTCATTGGAGCAGGTAAATTCACCATTTAATTCTACATCCGGATAGATAAATTCCCCTGTGATGGATTCGATAACAGGAAAAGCCACCTTATCACCGTCATATTCCTTCGGAACCGCTCCTTCTACCTGAAGATAGCGAAAGCCCGTATAGGTAAATTTGGGGGCGTAGGTCTGGATCTTCCTGGTATTTAGGGTGTATTTCCAGTGATAGCCCCTTCCGGTAACTCTTTGGTCCGGTTCCTTGTTGGCATCCAGAATTTCACCCGGTGTCATGGTTACGGTTTTTCCGCATTGTGCTCCCTGTGCTTTCAGGGTAATTCGTGCCCAGCCGGAAAAGTTCTCCCCAAAGTCGTATAAAAAGACGCCCGGCCTGGTTTCTTCTATTTTTACAGGCCGATAGGTCTGCATCACCTTAACCGGAGGGATATTCTGCGCTACCAATCTGCCTTTTGCAGGCTCTACCATATTAACCTTTTCCCAGGTACTGTCCTCTACAAAGTCTGCCCTACAAAATCCGGGCTGCTCCAGCCTTCCGTCATAATCCTCACCGCCGTAGATACAGCAGAAACGGATGGGACCAGGTGCCATTCTCCAGTCTGCACCGGATACAATTTCTGTGTGGGTTCCATCGGTAAAGGTTATATTCAGCTGTACCAGCATTTTACATTTTCCGTAGGAGCGTTTAAAATACACATAACGTCCGCCGGGCACATTATACATACCGTCTCCAAGATAGACCCCCATTACATTCTGCCCCAGCTGCAGCAGCCCTGTCACATCATAGGCGCAGTAGAGGGAGGTTTTCCCGTAATTTGTCCAGCCCGGCTCCAGTTCATAGCTGCCGACACGGCTGCCGTTCATATAAAGCTCAAAATGTCCCAAGCCGCAGACATAGAGCTTGGCTTTTTTAACCTGTTTGGTTAAACCGAAGCTTTTCCTGAACATATGGTAACTATGGTCAGTGAGCTCGCCAATCCAGCTGCCATGCCAGTTTTCCGGTTTCATAAGGGCTGTTTCGAATCCGGCTGCTTCACTGGTGATTACCTCTTCCGAGTTTTCCGGCTTTACAGCTACTCTCCAGTAATAGCATGCATCAGGCTCAAGCTCCGGGCCTATATAAGGTATATTTACCATCGCCGAGGAAATAACCCAGTCCGTATCCCATATGATTTCATTTTTAAAACCCTGCTCCTTCTGTTTGGATACAAGAATACGGTACGCTCCCTGCTTCCAGCCCTTCCCGGCTGCTTCAATCCTCCAGCTAAAACACGGATTCCGGCTTTCTATCGCAATCGGCTGTATCTGGTTATCCAATTTCATGTCTCTGATCTTCATGCCCCTACTATCCACCTTATCCCCGACCTTGGTATTCCTTTTAAATACTTATGTCGATTATTATTAGCCACAAGCGAATCCGACAGCAATTCATCTTGTATCATGTATTTTTTTATTATATGGTATAATTGAATGGGAATGAATGTAGCTGGCTTATAACTTCTATGCATTTTTTTTATAGTTTTCAATTTGGATATGATTTTTTTACATATGTTTTTATAAATATTCCATACTTACAGAGAGTAATTCGTTGTACAATGATAAGAGACCTAAAGGAGACGCAGGATGAAACGTAAAATACTCCCTTTAAAAAATATTATACTGTACCTGGTCGGAGCACTGGCCATCAGTATTCTTATTATCTGCCTGTACAGTGTCCACTCCTACTATGAGCTTCTGATCAGCACGATTAAGAACAATCAGGAGCTATACTCAAGGCAGGTTCTCCAATCCACGGAAAAAAATCTGAATGATATACAAAATATAGCTTTAAGCGTTGCTTACAACCAATCTGTCCAACGTTATCTGGTTGAAACGGATACCGAGAAAAAATTTTATTTATACCAACAGGTAATCAATCTTTTAAATAACACAAAATCATTAAATAACAGCATCCTGGATATCGGTCTGATCGGTGAGACCGGTAATTTTGCAAACCTGGTCGGTGATATGTCCCTGTATCAGTCCCGTTACGGGGAAGCTTCCCTTGCAGACAGCTCGACCATTCATTTTATGGACAAATCAACCATACTTGTTGACAGCTCCCTTTATGACTGCCAGGTCGCTGCTTTTCCCATATGCAAGCTGTCAACCACCTCATCACAGTTCATTGGGGTATTATTTATAACAATTAATCCTACTACCATCCTTGGGGATAATTTATTTGACAACAGCTTTGTCCCAACTGATCTGATGTTTGTCAATTCGAACCTCCAGCTCATTGTCGGTGATGAGGAGCTTTACGGTGAAATCGGAAAAAAGATGCCACATACTGATAATTTTAATATCAGCTACAATAATGAAATATATATCTGCCGCAGGTTTCATGTCGATATCGCGGACGGAACCCTTTATACCCTTGTTAACCAATCCTCCTACAATAAGAAAATTATCAATATGCTGTTGCCCCAGTATCTTTTAATTCTGGTGGTATTTCTGGTAATCCTGGTTATCTTTCTTGCTTTTATGAAAACCATAATGAACTCCTTCCGCCAGTTAATGAATATCATGAACAAGATCAGCAACGGAAAGAGGAAGGCAATGAAGGAACGGATCACGGTTGATTCCCAGAAAAATGTCTGTCTTGAGATCTACCTGATTGCTAACTCCTTTAATGACATGATGGATGAGATCACCAACCTGAATTATGATATTTTCGGCTCCTATACAAAAATGTATGATCTGGAAATGAATAAAAGAAAAGCAGAGCTTGCTTATTTAAGAAGCCAGATCAATCCCCATTTTCTTTATAATACCTTAACCTTGATCTGTGGTATGGCTTCCGAAAATAACTCGGAGGGGATTATCGAAATAACCCAGGCCCTGTCCCGCATCTACCGGTACAGCATAGGCAATGATATTGTTACCTTAAGGCAGGAGCTTGAAATTGTAAAAGCATATGTAATGATACAAATGACCAGATTTGAAGACCGGTTTACCGTAGATTATGATATCACCGATGATGTTCTGGATGCTTTAATTCCCAGAATGATCATACAGCCCCTGGTGGAAAACGCCGTAAAGCACGGTCTTGAAAAATGCTTAAGAAAGGGCAATCTGACCATAGGGGGAAGAAAAAATTATACGGATAATACCTTGGTCCTATGGATCTACGATACCGGTGTCGGTATGACGGCGGAGCACCTGGCTTCCCTCCGGCAAACTCTTTCGGAAACGACGCAAAGGAACATAGGGGATGGGATAAAATCCTATATTTCTGAAACTGAAAACAGTATTGGCCTCTCTAATGTCAACAGCCGCATCGCTTTATACTATGGGGAGCCCTACCGGCTGCATATTGATTCGGAGGAAAATATAGGAACAAATATCCAGATAAAAATCCCCTTCACTACCAGTTAATCCGATAATTGTGAGATTCAGAAACTGCCGCTGTTTTTCATATAATTCCGAACAATAAATATGAAAAGTTATTGATCAATGTCACTAATTCTTATCCTCAGGAGAAACCGTATGTACCGTGCTATTATTATTGATGATGAAAAATGGGTTGTCCGCAGCTTGGCCGCCACCATTAAAGACCAGGAATACTTTGAGGTAATCGGTGAAGCTTATGACGGCTTATCCGGGCTGGAGTTAATCAAGCAATTAAAGCCGGACCTGGCCTTTGTTGATATCCAGATGCCCGGAATGGGCGGCTTGGAATTACTCCAGACTGTAAATGAAATGCATTCAGGGACACTGTTCATTATGATCAGTGGCTATGCAGAATTTGCTTATGCACAGAAGGCCATGTTCCACAACGCCATTGGCTATTGCCTGAAGCCATTTTCCAAAAGCGAGCTCCTGGATTCCATCCAGAAAGCCTATCACTTTCTGGAAAGCTCCTCTAAGGATATCATTAAAAAAGCAGATGACAGCAACGGGTACAGATTCCGGCAGATTAAGGTTGACAATAAGATGGTCCAAAAAATGCTGGATTATACGAATGAGCACTATGCTGAGGATATTTCCATCCAGAATTTAGCTGACCTTTGCTCCATTAATCCCAATTATGCAAGCCAGCTGTTCAGCCAGGAGGTAGGGGAAACCTTCA
>JARKQP010000808.1 GCA_029974875.1 Mobilitalea sp. | reverse complement strand
CCCCATATTGCTCTTTGATTTTAACAAGATCGTTCATGCTTTGCGCTGTCTGCCATATGGTAGCGCCGGTTTCCAATATATCAGGAATAATGCTATCGCATTTTCCGCACACATTGTGCTCCACAATCATTCCTAAAGCTTTAGATTTTTGACCTAATTGAATTTCAAAGGGTTTAATTAAACTGTCGTACATAGCTCTTGAAAAGAACAGTCCGTCAGAGGAACAGACATCGTCACCGTTAACATAGATATCCGGCAGATAGTACTTGGATATTTTATCAATAGTTTTACACTTGAAATAAGTATGTGCATCGAAAAAAGCAGATAACTCATCCGGCTCCTCAATCATGTCAATTAATGCTTAACATACGCCCATCAAGGATTTCAGACGGTTGAAATTACCTTCCATACCAAACATGCAAAGTAGCTTTTCTTCCCGGTTGACATTAGCAAGATCCCCCGCGGCAGCGGCTTCCCAGTCCATTGCATCCAGGTCAGGGAAGTGTACAATATCGCGCCACCCGGTAATGTCCTCCAGAATGTGCTGGGAAGGATCGGCGATTGCCTGGTATCCGGTATCCCTGGTAACTAACCAGTTGACGCCGAACATATCAATTCCACCCTTGCCATAATCTCCTTGATTGTTTAGCACGGAAGCCCCCATAGGCTGATAGGCATCATAAAAGCAAGGTACCCATTCCGGCTGACCGTGCCCAATTGCGATTAAAGCATTTTCTCTTTCTGTCATAGCTAACCTCCATTTAGAAGTTATCTTGATTAACAATTTGAAGGAGGGCTTTACTATTAAGGAGTTCATATCCCCGTTCCGAACGCCCTAGGATTCCTTTGTCCACAAAATCACTTAAGATGCGGTGGAGGTGCCGATAGCTGATTCCATATACCTCTGAGACTTTTCTGAGATTCTCCTTGAAATAACCTTTTTTGTCTGCTGCTGATAGTATGTATCCGGCAATATTCTGCTGCGCTGTATTTAACCGGTTGGAACGTTGGTTTGAAGCAAAATAAACCAGTTTTTCCGCAAGGTTCCTGCACAGGAACTGAAGAAACTTACTGTCATTCATAAGAAGGTTCTTCATGTCAGCAATATTAATCCCTATAAAGGTGCATTTGCTCATGGTTACAATGGTATTGGAGGGATCTGGGTAACCAAGAAGCTCCATATCACCGATCATAATAAATTCATCACAATAGCGGAGCAGCATACGGTTTCCATTTGCAACATTGGAATATACATTCATTTGCCCGGAGATTAGGAAATATGCAAATCTCCTATGCTTTTCCAAGCTGTAAATATAGGTGTTTTTCGGGAAGGTTACTAACCTGATTCCCGGCCGGATCAGCTCAAAATCTGTAAAGTATTTAGAAAGCCCGTAATCCTTCAAAATCGGATCAAGTATAACATCATCTTCTATAATATTCATAAACTTCTCCTTGATATTAGCATTTTATAAGATATCTTTAGTATGACATATGTCCCACATTTTGCATATATATAATTAACAAATAAAATTGGCAAAGGATGGACAACTTTTTCCCCGAAAAAAACCAGTCTTTCAATATTATCAGAACACATGGGTCATGTTATACGGGCATATAATCTAGCATTAAAATGCAAACAGGTGATAGCTTAGTGGATCAGATAAAGAATATGGTTTTTGAGGGAGGCGGCATCTTGGGTATTTCCTACCTGGGTGTGCTTGATTACCTTTACCGGAGCGGGCGGATCAGCAGTCTTCAAAGAATTGCAGGAACCTCCGCCGGCGCAATTACGGCTTGTATTACGAGCTTTAATCTTCCCTTTGAACAGATTGAGGGGATTGCGGCTTCCTTAGATTATAAGAAGGTACCGGAAAGAACGGAGATAAGTGAATTGAAGCTAATACCGGAAGAGATCAGAACATGGATTGATGGAATGTTTGGAGATATCAACTGTATTTACCGGTTAATGCACGAATATGGATGGTATTCGACGAACTATTTCTATGAATGGATTCAGAAGGTGATAGCTGATCAATTTGATATTCGGAAGAAGCGTCCGCCATATACCTTTGCTGATTTTAAAAATCCGGAGCTACATAAAGAAAACCGTCCTTTTTTTGATTTATATATCGTTGGGACGGATCTTTCCATGAAAACCGCAAGGGTGTTTTCATTTGAAACAGCCCCCGCAATGGAGGTTGCTACAGCGGTTAGGATATCCATGTCAATACCGCTGTTTTTTGAAGCGGTGAAGCTGGAAAAAAAGGATATGGGCGGAAACCAGACAACCAATATCTTTTGTGATGGGGGACTATTGAATAATTATCCCCTCAACTTATTTGATTCACCGAGGTTTAATACTGATCCATATTACGGGGTCAATATGGAAACCTTGGGGATCCGTTTTGTGCAGCAGCTGAACTATAAGGAAATTGATTGCCTGTTAACCTACATTGAAGGTCTCCTCCATGCAGCCTCTTATATACAGCAGGGTATTTATGATAGTAATATCCTTAATAAAGAAAGGTCAATTGTAGTTGATACCCTCAGCATCAGTCCCGTTGATTTTAATGTCACGGCAAATGATGAGAAATATTGGTTTTTATATATGCAGGGATATCGGGCGGCAAAAAAATATTTTGAACATAAAAGGCAAGCTTTCTGACCGTTAATCTTATCCATAGTAGTATTAATCTGCACCGCAGATGCAGTAACCTCCCCGGAAGCAGAATAAATCTGGAGTCTGTGGATCCCGCGTCTTCCAATAAGACGAATTTCCTAAACTAATGTAATTAAGGTAGATATCCTGAACCGCAGCTCCAGACACTGATTGGAAACTAAGGTAATTAAAGTTGCACTTGACAAATAAGATTTAATGAGCTAACATAACAGTGTTATCTTTTGCCTATGGTATAATAGATTTAATTTTGATCGTGGAGGTAGTCGCTTGGGTTCGGATAAACAGACAAAAGAAAAGCTGCTGCTGGCGGCCCGCCAGGAGTTCCTGGAAAAGGGCTACCGCAATGCGTCACTTCGCAGTATTTGCAGGGAATCCGGAGTAACGACAGGGGCACTCTATTTTTTCTTTCAGGATAAGAATGATTTATTCCGTGAATTGGTGGAAGCACCTTTGCAAATGTTGATAGGAGTAATGCAGGACCATTTTGATGATGAGATTCAGGAAATGCTGGTTCAAAGAAGTGTAGAAGGTAATTCTGAGGAGGATTTAAGTAAGGCAAAAGCTGTTATAGAGATCATCTATGATCATTTTGATTCCTTTGATCTTTTGCTTATGAAATCAGAAGGCTCTGCTTATGAAAAGATTGTAGACCAGTTTATCAGCGTAGCGGAGAAGCATTACCGTGCGATGGCTGATATTATGTCGGAGATAAAAAGGAGTGACAGGGTGGACGATTACATGATTCATTGGATCTCTCATCTGCAGGTTTCAGCCTTTGCACAATTGATTGAGCATCGTGTGCCGAGACAGGAGGCTATACTTCAGATGGAGAATATGACAAAGTTTATGCAAAACGGCTGGCTAGGAATGTTTTAAAGGAAGACTGGGGCTTCCTTTTCTTTTGACAATAACATAACGGTGTTATGTGAATGATAAATATTATCAATAAAATATTGATTTAGAATGAAGGAGGATGGATATGTACTTGGAAATTAAGGATATAAAGAAAAGCTATGGAGCGGATGGCAGCTATGTTGAGGTGCTGAAAGGAATTTCAACAGGAATTGAGAAAGGACAGATGTGTGTCATCTATGGTCCCAGCGGCTCTGGGAAATCAACCTTTTTAAATGTAATCGGTGGCTTGGACACCTTGAATTCCGGCTCCATTCAGGTGGATGGCAAGGAAATTTCCGGTTTGAAGCCGGAAAAATTGGCAGATTACCGAAGGGATAACCTGGGATTTATTTTTCAGTTCTATAATCTGGTTCCTAATTTAACGGTTCGCGAGAATATCCAGGTATGTGAATATCTGACGGAGAGGCCCCTTCCGCTCCCGGAGCTCATCGGGCAATTGGGACTGAAAGAGCATCAGCACAAATTTCCTTCCCAGCTATCCGGAGGTCAGCAGCAACGCTGTGCCATTGCAAGGGCGCTTATTAAAAATCCGAAGCTCCTGTTATGTGATGAGCCGACAGGAGCATTGGATTCCCGCACTTCCCGTGACATATTGATTCTGTTAGAGGAAATCAATAAAAAGTATGGTACCACTATGCTGATCGTCACCCACAATAATGCAATCAAGGATATGGTACATAAGGTAATTAAGATCAAGGATGGGCAGATCAGCAAGGATTATATGAATGAAAAGAGGATTCCAGCGGCAGAATTGGAGGATTTTTAAGATGCAGAAATTGTTGGGTAAAAGGGTACTGCGTGAGCTGGGGAATAATTTTTTCCGTTACTTTGCATTATTTCTTCTGATTGTGTTCGGGATGTATATAGTGGTTTCTATTGTGGCAGCAGCAGAGACCATCATTGTGGGCGTGGGGCATGCGCAGCAGGAAAACCGGGTGGAGGATGGACAGTTTGGAGTATTTGTTCCGTTAAATGAAGGGGAAATAACAAGCCTTGAAAACAAAGGAATAACACTGGAACAGGAATTCTATCTGGATTATATTCTGAGCGGCGAAACAGGAGAGGAAAAAGCAGGAGAAGAAAAAACGAGGGATGGAAAAACAGGGGATGAAAAAACAGGGGATAAAAAAACGGGGGATGAAAAAACAGAGATCAGGGTATACCGGAACAGAGACCAGGTTAACCGGATTAGTCTGAGAGAAGGAACGCTGCCAGCAAAAAGGGGAGAAATTGTACTGGAACAGCATTATGCGGATAAGCATGAACTGCACCTGGGGGATTCAATTCATATAGGGGGCAGAACCTTTCAGCTAGTGGGGATTGGAAGCACACCGGATTATGATGCGGCCTATAAAAGTTTATCGGATTCCAGCGTGGAAAGCTATGCCTTCGGAACCGCATTTGTGTGTAACGAAGATTATGAAATGCTAAAAACCGAAGGAAGGAATAGCAGAACCGAGGAGTATCAATATAGCTATCTGTTAAATGATGCTATGTCTGACGATGATCTAAAGGAATTAATACGCGGGTTTGAACTGGACAGGAGCCAGATTACAGATCCTTATTTTCTTGAGATGCTGGAGGAAGCCGAAAAGACAAGAAATGAGATACAGGAAGGGACACAGAAGCTGGCTGATGGGACGGGAGAACTGAAAGCTGGTTTAGAGAAGCTTGTCGGTAACAATGGTGAGATAATGGCAGGGGCAGAAGGAATATTTACCTCCGCATTAAATAGTGTTAATACTAAGCTAAGGGAAAACGGATTTTCTGTAACGCTCACCGGGGAAGCGTATGAAGGGCAGTTGGATGATATCATTAAGGCTTATGGCGTGACCAATGCTGCACTGGGTAATTTCTTAGCCATGTCGAAGCAGCAGCTGATGCAGCTGGAGTCCTACCGGGATGGTGTAAAGGCATACCTGGAGGGGGCAGCAAAGGCAAAGGATGGCTCGGTTAAGATATCCTCCGGCGCTACCGGCTTACAGAAGAAAGCAGATGAATTAATTATTGACTATTTTCAGTTTGATTACGATAATCTGACTTACTTTATACCACGGGACAATAATATGAGAATCGGTGCTTCTGTAAATGATGTCACCATTAATAAATATGCGGGAATAGCTGCGGGCGTCATTGTAATGGCTTTATTTACCTATGTAA
>JARKQP010000801.1 GCA_029974875.1 Mobilitalea sp. | reverse complement strand
CTTAACTGCTTCGATTGCACTGGCTTCGTCATCAACTATTAAAATATTCATAATCCATCCTCCGTAAAATATTAGATAACGCAAACAGAAGAAACACGCTGTCCGGGTTTCTCCTGTCTGCTCTGCCATATCCTTAGAAGTATGTTTAAAACCTTGTATCCATTAATCCACAGAATACATCCACCGTTGACCTGCCCTTGAATTCGCTTTCTCCCGTTATTTTGCTTATAAATGCATCAACACCGGAATCCACCGCATCGTAGCAGTTAATGTAGTTCTTTATCTGGGGGACATCTGCCAGATGGAAGGGACTGTTAAAGGAAGCGAAGATCGTGGGAATTTCATTGACATACCAGGGATTATCCCAGCCCCCTTTGGAAATAGCCCATTCGATCCGCTGTGTCGTTCTCATGGTGGCGCTGACATTTGCAACCAGGAGCACCAGGTCATAATTATCAGTCAACGCAGCAATGCTCTGCTTATTACCATAAGCACCCTTCCCGCTTTTTGCATTTTTTATAAATCCGGCACGTTCCCCGGGAGGAAGTTTACTCATCATTTCCATCATTTTAGCAACGGGATCTATGTATACCTCCACCTCAAAGCCCCGTTCCTCCAGCTTAGAAATGATATTCGTTTTTAACCTGGAGCCGTCCGCGCCCATACCTGCCTGGGCAAGAATTGCATGTCCTTCGGGACCTACGGGAACGTAAAGGATTCTCTTATATTTATCAGGCGTTACAGGGAAGATGTTTTCCCCCACCTGCTTTGCAAGCGTTATTGCCTTATCTGATACCTCCAGCTGAACCTTTTTATGCTCCTCACAGCCCACAATGGATAAGCCTTCCCTGGAGGGATAGGTTTCCTCCGAATACCTGTCCAGGCCGATCATAGCCTTAAAGCCGAGAATCCTGTGCAGAGCCTCCATCAGACGTTCTTCCATCAGCCTTCCTTCCTGATAGGCATCCTTCATATACCGGATATCCTCCTCAATATCATTGAAGAACAGGAACATATCACAGCCGGCCATAATAGCACCGGGAACGATTTCACGGCGTGTGGACCTTCCGGAAAGACCAACCATGTGGCTGGCATCTGTAACGACAAGTCCATTAAAGCCCAGCTTTCCACGTAAAAGCTCCGTCGTAATTTCTTTACAGATGGTCGCCGGAAGCATATCCTCGTCCTTTGCAGCCGGATTAAAATGCTTTTGGTAGGAAGGCAGCATGATATGGCCGATCATTACGGACTGTACTCCTTCCTCAATCAGCCCCTGATATACCTTTCCGTAGGTATTATCCCATTCCTCACAGGAGAAGGAATTAATGCTGCCGGAAAGGTGCTGGTCCCTTTCATCAAGGCCATCCCCGGGGAAATGCTTCATGGCACAGGGAATGCCGCTTTCAGAGA
>JARKQP010000793.1 GCA_029974875.1 Mobilitalea sp. | reverse complement strand
ATACATATCCCGGATTGCTGTCAATCAGTCTCAATGCATCACTGTAAGTCTGCCTCACCATGGGCACGGTATCTGAAATCCTCCAGTTCCACGCCGTATCCGTATGAGCATTTCCACATATGTAGGTTGTGTAGGACTTGTCATACTCATCGGCAAATCCTGAGTAAACCGGGATTATTGCCATCAGAGTTATCATAAGAAACAGGGATATTATTTTATATAATTTTTGTTTTAAGCTTTTCATCATTACCATTCCTTTATCTCCGCAGTTTGAAACCCTTGGCTGCCAAAAATCAACATTCAAAAAATTCGCACTCCAGCATGGCACATAATGCATGATAAATTGGCAGGTGATACTCCTGTACTTTAAAGGTTTCTTTTGCAGGAACCTTAATATTCAAATCACAGAGTCTATCCATGCTGCCTCCATTTTCTCCCGTAAGGCCAATTGTCTTTATTCCAAAAGCTTTTGCAACCTTTACTGCGTTTACAACATTTACGGAATTGCCTGACGTACTGATTCCAATGAGTACATCCCCGCTTCTTCCGTAACCGTATACCTGCTGGGCATAAATCATATCCGCAGCAACATCGTTTATGAACGCTGTAAATACTGCTGATTGGCTTACTAAAGAAATAGCCGGAAGAGCGCCCTGCAAATTATTTGAAAGATAATCACCCTCTTCTGGGTATCGGGCCTTAAGCAGTTCTTCGTTTTCCTTGCTAACCCTTCTTTTGTATCTGAAGCCTTTCATCAGTTCTCCTACTATGTGCTCCGAGTCCGCCGCACTTCCGCCGTTCCCGCATACCAGGACCTTGCCTCCTACCAGATAACATTGCTTCAGCATGTCAAATGCCTGAATTATATTATCTTTATAGCCCGTCAGCTCAGGATGGCTTTTTATCAACTCTTCAATAACAATTTGTGCTTCCTCACGCATAATTTTTTCCCCTTAAATTTCTCTATCATCTCAAATTACAGTCCTATTCCTGCTCATAGACAGCTACTGCCAGAGCAGCCAAATCCCCGATTTTTTCACCCAGGCCTGCCGGTACAATTTTGCATACGGAGTTGGAAAGGCTGAGGCTTTCCCTTTCAATAGCTCTTGAAGCCGCAGGCCACAGCAAATCCCTGCTGCGGGCAAACATGCTTCCTATGACGATAACCTCGGGATTTAGCAAATCAATGAGGATAGATAATCCTCTTCCAAGATATTCTCCGCATATTTCATAAATCTCCTTTGCCAGAGCATCTCCTGCTTCCGCAGCATCTCCGACTATTTTTGCATCCAGCTTTTCCAGCTCTTCCGGACCATTGCAGAAGGACACCTTCTTTCCCATTTGAAGCTGCTCCAGGACTTTTACCCTGGCCAGCTGGGCAATACCTCCGCCACTGCAAAAGCCTTCAAAGGACCCCGATTTCCCATAGCCTACCGGACCGTTTCCCTCCAGCCTGATATGTCCTGCTTCACCCGCCATATCATTGGTCCCGCTGTATAATCTGCCTCCCAGGATCAAGCCCGCACCCATACCTGTGCCAAAGGTGAGAAAAACAGCATTTTCACAGCCCTTTGCCGCACCAAAATTCCACTCTGCAAGACCGCAGGCATTTGCGTCATTCTGCAGCCTGGTTTTTATTCCAAATCGCTGCTCCAGAAGCTCAACAATTTTTATGTCATCCCAGCCATACAGGTTAGGGGGGGACATGATGACTCCCCTCCTGCTGTCCAGAGGACCTCCGCAACTTATACCAATAGAGTATATGTCTTCGTTTTTTAAATTGTTTTTATTTAAAACAGCTTCTATGCTTTCATAAATTCTTTGAAGAGAATATTCTACTCCCCGTTCCACACAGGTAGAAAACTTGACTTTGTCAACTACACTTATCTCTTCCAGGCCAGCTGCATTTGCTTCGGCCTTGGGGCTGTTATTCCATCTCCCCAGAATTACTGCACATTTAGTGCCTCCGATATCGATGCCCAAAATATTTAGCATGCAATCACCTTACCAATCCTATTCAAATTCTATGCATACACTTACCAAGCTGAATGGAGAGACATCAAACTTTATGCTGCTGCCTTCGACCTTGATATCCGATCCGCTGTCCAGGAATTTTTCGCTGATATCTACAAAACAGCAGGATTTCACTTTTCTTAAAAAGCTTATTGCTACGGTAGTGCTTTTCCCTTCTGCTTCATAAAGCCGCATAACTCCTTTATTCCCTTCATTATCCTCACTCATTTTTATTGCAGAAAAAGCCACGCTCCCTTCTATCAGCTTTAAAAAGCTGTTTTTGCAAGGAAGCCTTCCCTTATGCACATTATTGGATACAGGCATCAGCGGATGGTTGAAATTATATGCATGCTCTATAAGCCTTTTATTTGACGAATTATCAATAAGGCTTATGGCAAAGCTGAATTTGATTATTCCCCATTCCGGATATGGATCGGGATCAAAGGAGCTTCTTATCAAGCTGATGGACAAGGAATCGTCTATTCCCCTGAAACCATATCTGGAATCGGTTACAAGCATAACACATTTCCCTTTGCCGTTCTCACGCTGGCCTATCATCCAGCTATTGCCGGGAACATCCATATCCATAGGGCTACGTGTAATTGTCCCTGCAGGTACGTCATATTTGTATGAGCAGCATGTATAGCTTACAGGCATATGGAAATTCAGTTGAGGAACCATATGCTTATCCTTTCTGCCTATCTCATGCCAGTCACATTCCACTTCATATTTAAGGCTTGAACTGTTATTATCCAATGAGATTGTGGCTTTGAGCTCTGACTGCCCGAAGGTTATTTTATAGATAATTGCCTGTCTCAATTGGTTGGTCTCATAGCTTGCAGAATTCACCTTGAGCCTTTCAACGCTTCTGTCCCACATCGTATGGGGTCTGGCTTCCCAGCCATGGAGGCTCACATTTTCAGTGAGATTGCGGATATTCATGTAGCGGCCTACCTCCCAGGCAGTACCTCCGCCTATATTTTCCTCTATTATTCTGAAAATTCCCGTTAACCTGTTCTTATGGACGAATTCTTCTCCTGTGCTCTTGTCAATCATGGATGTAATGGAGCCGTTTGACCTGTCCGGTTTCCC
>JARKQP010000790.1 GCA_029974875.1 Mobilitalea sp. | reverse complement strand
ATACATATCCCTTTTGATACCAGCCATTTACCCTTTCCAGCATCGCATAGTATCTTTCAGAAGCAAAATAACTAAATACCGTATTGGTATCCGGGTCGACGGCAATGATTTTGTAAGTATCGCCCAAGGTATCATAGGCTTCGTTTTCTGCGAAAACGTCTTTATCGTTCCAATTACCCTGCTCTGTGATAATCGTTCCATCACCATCGGTTTGTGAAATGCCTGAGATATCATTATTCTTGCAAACAGCCTCTAATATCTCTTCGTATTCCGACCAGGAAGATAGGTTTTTCGCTTTTTCCGTCAATCCCAGGTTATCTAAAATATCCTTCCGCATGATTAAATAAGAATTAGAATTTAATACACGGTAATTAGGCACTGCATAAATATGCCCATTATAGCTTGTTGCCTTAACAAAATCCCCAACTGTCCCCAACAGCTCAGGAGCATACTCTGATAATAAATCATCCAGTGGCAATAACTGGTTCTGTGATACCAGTGAACTAAATCCAGCCGCCTGTATGGGCATTGTCAGTAACAGGTCCATCTTTTCGTTACTTACCATTTTTAAGCTTACCTTATCTGCATAGGTACCACCATCAATAAATTCCAGGTTTACATGGGTGTTGATTTTTGACTCTGTAATCTTATTAATTGCATCCTCTACATCCTGTGCCCCAGCCGGTGAAGGCCCCAGGGATATTATCACAACATTGATTTCTGCTATATCCCCATTCTCCGCCTCCTGTGTAACATCCGCCACAGCCTGCTTGTCCCCGCTGGCTTCTGTGCCTGACGTAGCCGGTTCCGAATTGCTGCAGCCGGATGCCAGCATTGCTCCCAAACATACCACTAACAGTAAAACCCATAATCTTTTGATTTTCATAAACCTTCCTCCTCATTTTCTTGATTTACTTTAGCATTTTATCAATCATAATCGCAAAACGATTGATCTGCTCCTTTGGATCAATATCAAAACGGTGTCCTTCATATTCGCAGGCAATATACCCTTCGAATCCGGATTTTTTGATACGCTCCATGAGTTTCCCGTAGGGAATTGTAGAATCTTCACGATTCTCTTCCAAATAATGGAATTTACCATGAATATATGGTGTACATGGAAGTAATTTATCCAAGTCCTCCACCTTAG